>NZ_JBHMQU010000052.1:31529-86683 GCF_042435015.1 Paracoccus panacisoli
CGTCTCGGCCTCGGCGCGGTTGAGGTAGAGCGTGACGTGATCCGGCCCGATCAGCGGGGCGAGGCGTTCGGCCTTGCCCGGGCTCGCCGGCACCACCCGCAGGTCGGCGCGGGACAGCGCCGGGTCGGCGGCGATGGCTGCGAGCTGCGCGGTCGTGAGGTTCCCGTCCACCACGACAAGGCCGCGCCATGGGTCGGCGGCGCTGCCCAGCCGGCCGTCGCGCAGGGGCGCCAGCACCGCCTCGCCCGCCGCCTCGAGCGAGTGGGCGTCGGCGATGGCGGCGATCAGCCCCTCGCTGTCCTCGATTGCCATGTAGGCGTCGGTGGGGCGCGCCGGATCGCGGTGAACCCAGTCCACCCCCACCCCCAGCGCGCGGGCCGCGTCGATCAGCGCCGCGCCCTCGGGGTCGGTGCCGACCGCGCCCAGCACCGCCGCCGCCCGCCCGCGCGCGGCCAGCGCCGCGGCGACGTTAAGCGCGACGCCCCCCGGCTGGTGGCGGATACGGCCCGGCACGTCGGCGCCCGGCCCCATCGGCGCCGGGCTGCGGCCGATCACGTCCCAGAGCACCGCGCCGAGACAGAGGACGGGCAGGGCCGCGCTCATGCCGGGCGCAGCATCCGGTGCTTCTTCTTGCCGATCGAGACCTTGATCCCGTCGCCCACCGTCGCGGCCGTGACCATCGCCTGCGGGTCGCTGACGGCGGCGTTGTCGAGCCTGAGCCCGCCCTCGGCGATCAGCCGCTTGGCCTCTTTCCCCGAGCCGACCAGCCCCGACTGCACCAGCATCTGCTGGACGCTCACCCCCTCGGCCAGCACCGCGGCGGGCAGCGTCACCACCTCGAGGTCGCCGCCGGCGCCGCCCTGCTCGAACACCTCGCGCGCGGTCGCCTCGGCCGAGGCGGCGGCCTCGGGGCCGTGCAGCAGCGCCGTGACCTCGTTGGCCAGCCGCACCTTGGCCGCGTTGATCTCGGACCCGCCGAGCGCGCCCAGACGCTCGCATTCCGCGACCGGCAGCTCGGTGTAGAGCTTGAGGAAGCGGCCCACGTCGGCGTCGGTGGTGTTGCGCCAGAACTGCCAGAACTCGTAGGGCGAGAGCATCGCCCCGTTCAGCCACACCGCGCCGCCCGCCGACTTGCCCATCTTTCGCCCGTCCGAGGTCGCCAGCAGCGGCGAGGTCAGGCCCCAGATCTCGCGGTCGAGCACCCGGCGGGTCAGGTCGATCCCGTTGACGATGTTGCCCCACTGGTCCGACCCGCCCATCTGCAGCCGGCAGTCGTAGCGCCGGTAGAGCTCGAGGAAGTCGTAGGCCTGCAGGATCATGTAGTTGAACTCGAGGAACGACAGCGACTGTTCGCGGTCGAGCCGCGACTTGACGCTTTCGAAGGACAGCATCCGGTTGACCGAGAAATGCCGGCCGATGTCGCGCAGGAACTCGAGGTAGTTGAGCCCGTCGAGCCATTCGGCGTTGTTGAGCATCCGCGCGCCCTCGGGGCCGTAGTCGAGGTAGCGCGCAAAGACCTGCCCCATGCCGTCGATGTTGCGCTGGATGGCGGCATCGTCGAGCAGCGGGCGTTCCTCGGACCGGAAGGACGGGTCGCCGACCTTGGTCGTGCCGCCGCCCATCAGCGTGATCGGGCGGTTGCCGGTCTTCTGGAACCAGCGCAGCATCATGATATTCAGCAGGTGCCCGACGTGCAGGCTGGCCGCCGTCGCGTCGTAGCCGATGTAGGCGGTGACCGGCCCCGCGATCAGCGCCTCGTCGAGGGCCTGAAGGTCGGTGCAGTCGGCCAGATAGCCGCGCTCGATCATCACGCCGAGAAAGTCGGATTTCGGACGGTATGTGGTCATCGGCGCAGCTCCGGGTCGGGTGGCAGGGGTTTTTCCCCAGGTTTCGACGTGGCTATACAGCCGGCCAGGGGCAAGGGAAAGCGAGGGGCGGATGTTCGGCACGGCGGGGGGCCTGACCCGGGGCCGGATGGTCACGGCGCTGGGGATGATGTCGGGCACCTCGCTCGACGGGGTCGATGCGGCGGTGCTGATGACCGACGGCGAGGAGATCGCGGATTTCGGGCGCAGCGGCTTTCGCCCCTACGGCGCGGCCGAGGCCGACGTGCTGCACGCCGCCCTCGGGCGCTGGCCGGGTGAGCCGGGGGTCGCGGCGGCGGCGGCGCTGTCGGTCGCCTCGCACGCGGCGCTCGCGGCGGATTTCCCCGAGGCGGCGGTGATCGGCTACCACGGCCAGACGCTTGCCCATGATCCGGCCGGGGGGCGGACCCACCAGGCCGGGCAGGGGTGGCGGCTGGCGCGGGCGACCGGGCGGCCCGTGGTGTGGGACTTTCGCACCGAGGACGTGCGGCAGGGCGGCGAGGGGGCGCCGCTGGTGCCGGTCTTTCACCATGCGCTGGCCCGCTGGGCGGTCGGGCAGGGGCGACTGCCGTCCGCGCCGGTGGTGTTCCTCAACCTCGGCGGGGTCGGCAACCTGACCTGGTGCGACCCGCGCGCGGCCGATCCGCTGGGTGCCTGCCTTGCCTTCGACACCGGCCCGGCGAACGCGCCGCTGAACGACCTGATGCGGGCGCGACGGGGTGCTGCGCGCGACGAGGGCGGGGCGCTGGCCGCCGCGGGGGCCCCGCGCGAGGCGGTGATCGCGGACTTCCTGCGCCACCCGTATTTCGCCCGGCCGGCGCCCAAGTCGCTGGACCGGGATGCCTTCGCGGCGCTCGGCCCGGCGGTCGCGCAGATGGATGAGGCCGATGCCGCGGCGACGCTGGTCCACGCCGCGGCGGCGGCGGTCGCGGCGGGGCTGGCGCTGCTGCCGGCGCGCCCGGCGTCGATCCTCGTCTGCGGCGGCGGGCGGCGGAACGCGGCGCTGATGGCGGCGCTGGGCACCCGCACGGGCGTCACGGTGCAGCCGGTCGAGGCCGCGGGCCTCGACGGCGACATGATCGAGGCGCAGGCCTTTGCCTTTCTCGCCGTGCGGGTGCTGCGCGGGTTGCCGACCTCGGGGCCGTCCACGACCGGCGTTCCGGGCCCGGTCTGCGGGGGGCGGATCAGCGCTCCGTGAGGGGCGCGCGGCGGGCGGCCGCCTCGCCTGCGGCGCGGAAACATTTCCGAGGGAACGACTTTCTCGCGGGGTGCGTTGTCGGCTCGAAGCGGGGGTCCGGAAGGGTCGCCGCCGAGACCTAGAGGAAGGACTGACCCGATGAAAGCTTTGCTTCTCGCCGCGACCTCGTCGCTTGCGCTGACCGGTTTCGCCATGGCGCAGACCGCCGCCCCGGCGCCTGCGCCGGCCACGACCACCACCACGACCGTCGCCGACCCGGTGGCCGCCGCGGGCGACAAGGCCGAGGACGCCGCCGACAAGGCCGAAAACGCGGTTGACGCCGCCGGCAACAAGGTCGACGAGGCGGTGACGACCTCGGCCGCCGACAAGGCCGAGGATGCCGCTGACCGCGCCGAGGATGCGGCGGACAAGGCCGAGGAGAAGGCCGACGCGGCCGCGACCGCAGGCACCGCGACCACCACGACCACGACCGTTCCGGCTGCGACCACCACCACGGCGCCGGCGGCGACCACCACCACCACGGCGACCACCGCGACCCCGGCTGACGCCGTTGTCGTGGCCCCCGACGTCGATGCGCCGGTGATGTCGGCCGAGAACCCCGGTCTGCTGGGCTCGTACATCATGAACCGCCGGATCTGGACGACCAACCAGCCGTCCTCGACCGCGTGGGCTGACACGACCATGACCGAGCGTCCGGCCGAGTGGACCGACATCGCCAAGGTCGGCGACATCGTGGTCGACCCCGAGGGCAACATCATGGGCTACACCGCCGACATCGGGGGGTTCCTGGGCCTCGGCGCCAAGACCGTGCTGCTGGGCAAGGACGCCCTGCACCTGGTGCGGATCGGTGACGACGTGTTCTACGCCACCAACTTCACCAAGGAAGAGCTCGAGGCGCTGCCCGACTTCGACTCGACCACCGTGCTCAAGTGATTTGTAGCCGCCCTTGCGGCGGCCACCCCGCTTAACAAAGAACAAGGGCGCCCTAAGGGCGCCCTTTCCAATTCTGGGGAACCCTAGGCGGGTCAAGTTGTTGTGACAGCGATGCCTGAGACACCGGCGGGCACGTCATAACAAAAATGACCTTAGAATGACCGAGAGGAAACTCCCCATGATGATCAAGCAGCTTCTGGGCACCGCGGCCGCCCTGGCCTTTGTCGCAGCCGGCGCGATGGCCCAGACGTCCCCGGCCCCGGCCGAGACGACCGCGCCCGCCGCCGATGCGACGGCGCCTGCGGCACCTGCGACGACGGCGCCTGCGGCGACCGACGCGGCGACCACGGCCCCGGCCGTCGCCCCGGCGACCGACGCGACCGTTGCCGTCCCAGGCGGCCAAGTCGTCGTCCAGCAGGCCGAGCCGACCGTGAACGTCAACGTGCCGACCCCGGACGTGAAGGTGAACCAGCCCGCGCCGCAGGTGACGGTGGAACAGCCCGAGCCGACGGTGACCGTCACCCAGGCCCCGCCCGAGGTGAACGTCGAGCAGTGCGCCCCGAAGATCACCGTGACCCAGGCCGAGCCGACCGTCACCGTCAACATCCCGCAGCCGGTCGTCTCGGTGGCGCTGCCCGATCCGGTCGTGACCGTGGGTGACGTTACCCCGGTGGTCACCGTCGACGTGCCCGAGCCGGTCGTCTCCTTCGTTCAGCCCGAGCCGCGCGTCGTCGTCGAGAGCGCCGATGCCAAGGTCAACGTGACCGACGCCGAGGCCCAGGTCGAGGTGACCAAGGCCAACGAGGCTCAGGTCGAGATCCGCCAGAACGAGGCCACAGTCGACGTCCAGCAGACCGGCGAAGCGCAGGTCAACGTCGGCGCCGCCCCGGCCCCGGAAGTCGCGGTCGAGAAGGCCGGCGAGGCTCAGGTCAAAGTCGAGCAGGGTGATGCCGCGGTCAACGTGACCGGCGCTACCCCGGCCGCCGGCGCCGCTGTTGCTCCGGCTGCCGCCCCCGCCGCGGCGCCCGCCGATGGCACCGTGGCCGTGGCTCCGGTGATGGCTTCGGACATCGCGCTGCGTGAGGGCTATAACGCCGTCCCGGCCGGTGAAGTGACCGGCGAGGGCCTCGACGGGCTGCAGGTGTTTGCCCGCGAAGGCAACGACTACCGCGAGATCGGCGAGATCGATGCCTTCGACGCCGCCAACAATTCGGCCATCGTGTCGGTGGGCGGCTTCCTCGGGATCGGCGAGCGTCAGGTTGCGTATCCGCTCGACCAGATCTCGTTCCAGCGCACCCCCGCGGGCGACCTCGAGGCCTATGTCGGCACCCCCGCCGACCAGATCGAAAACCTGCCGGCCTACACCCGCAACTGATCCGAGGCTTGGCCTCTGGACCGGAAAGGCCCCGCACCCGCGGGGCCTTTTCACGTTCCGCGCGGGGGTGATGACGGCCCCGCCGCGCGCCTGCATCCGGGGTCGGGGGTTTTTTGCGGGAAACCCATCCGACCCGCGCTTTGTCGCTTGACCGCACCGGCGGGGCTGCGTAAACCCCCCGCACCCCGGAGGCGATCCGGGTGTGGTTGGGCGGTTGTAGCTCAGTTGGTTAGAGTACCGGCCTGTCACGCCGGGGGTCGCGGGTTCGAGCCCCGTCAACCGCGCCACCACCACACCATCGCCCTGGACCATGCGCGGTTGTAGCTCAGTTGGTTAGAGTACCGGCCTGTCACGCCGGGGGTCGCGGGTTCGAGCCCCGTCAACCGCGCCATCCTTCCCCTTTCCCGACCTGACCGTTGCGCCGCCGCGTCGCCCCGACGCGCCGGGCTTTTCATTCCCCGCGCCATCCCTATGCTCGACCCAAGGGACGAGCCTGCAGGAGAGACGCCACATGGCACGCGGAATCGACTATGGCGGCATGATGCATCGGGCGATGCAGGGTCTGATCGCCGATGTGCTGCAGGCCGTGGCCGAGGACGGCCTGCCGGGCGAACATCATTTCTTCATCACCTTCGATACCCGCGACGAGGGGGTCGAGATGGCCGACTGGCTGCGTGAGCGCTATCCCGAGGAAATGACCATCGTCATCCAGCACTGGTTCGAGAACCTGGCGGTGACGCACGAGGGGTTCGCGATCACGCTGAACTTCGGCAACTCGCCCGAGCCGCTCTACATCCCGTTCGATTCGCTTCGGACCTTCGTCGACCCTTCGGTCGAGTTCGGGCTGCGGTTCGAGACGCAGGAGGACGGCGAGGACGACGAGGAGACCGCCGAGACCCCGGCCGAGCCCGAGGCCGCCGCGCCCTCGACCCCCGCCACCGGCGGGGCCGAGGTCGTCAGCCTCGACAAGTGGCGGAAATAACCGCGAACGGCGCTGCGGCCTTCGGCTGACATCGGACCGTCGCGGGACTGACGCGCGGCCGACACGGGGCCGCGGCGCGACTGTCACATCGCGCGGCTAAGGGAGGGCGGAACCCGCCCCCCGCATGAGAGCCCCGATGTCCGACCTCTCTCTCTTTCTCGGCCAGCTGATCCGTCGCCCGACCGAGATCCGGGCCATTGCGCCCACCGCCAGCGCCGCCGCGCACGAGATGGCCCGCTGCATCCGCCCCGAGATGGAGGCCGTGGCCGAGATCGGCGCCGGGACCGGCACCATCACCCGCGCCATCCTCGCCCGCGGCCTGCCGCCCGCCCGGCTCGAGCTCTACGAGCTGAACGCCGCCTTCTGCGCGCGCCTGCGGGACGCCTTTCCGGGGGTGACGGTGCACAACCGCCCGGCGCAGGACATGGTGAACGTAGGGCGCAAGAACCTCGACGCGGTGATCTCGGGCGTGCCCACGCTGCCGATGCCCGACGAGATGCAGCACGCCATCGTCGGCGCGGCGCTGTGGATGCTGAAGCCCGGCGCGCCCTTCGTGCAGATCACCTACGGCACCCAGCCACCGCTGTCCGAGCGGGTGCGCGAGGACCTGGGCCTCAGCTTCACCCGCAGCCGGCGCATCTGGCGCAACCTGCCGCCGGCGCAGGTCTATGCCTTCCGGCAGGTCGAGGCCGGTTAGCGGCGCATCCCGCGTCCGTTAACGCAACCAGAGAATTGCCTTCGCGCAGGGGCTTGCCTATCACCCCGGCAACCCCAAACACCGCGGAGGCACCCGATGACCAAGACCACCCGCACCGAAACCGACAGCTTCGGCCCGCTCGAGGTGCCGTCCGACAAGTACTGGGGCGCGCAGACGCAGCGCTCGATCCAGAACTTTCCGATCGGCTGGGAAAAGCAGCCCGTGGCCATCGTCCGGGCGCTCGGCGTCATCAAGCAGGCGGCGGCGCAGGTGAACATGGCCACCGGCAACCTCGACCCCAAACTGGGCGAGGCGATGGTGCAGGCGGCCTCTGAGGTCGTGGCCGGCAAGTTCGACGACAACTTCCCGCTGGTCGTCTGGCAGACCGGGTCGGGCACGCAGTCGAACATGAACGCCAACGAGGTGATCTCGAACCGCGCGATCGAGATCCTGGGCGGCGAGCTGGGGTCGAAGAAGCCGGTCCACCCCAACGATCACGTCAACATGGGTCAGTCGTCGAACGACACCTTCCCGACCGCGATGCACGTCGCCATCGGCATGGTGGCCCGCGACGTGCTGCTGCCGGGGCTGGAAAAGCTCGCCGACGCGCTCGAGCGCAAGCGCGACGAGTTCGCCGACATCATCAAGATCGGCCGCACCCACACCCAGGACGCCACCCCCCTCACGCTGGGGCAGGAGTTCTCGGGCTACGCCCATCAGGTCCGCATGGGGATCGAGCGGGTGCGGATGTGCCTGCCGCAGATCTACGAGCTGGCGCAGGGCGGCACCGCGGTCGGCACCGGGCTGAACACGAAGAAGGGCTGGGACACGGCCATTGCCGACGAGATCGCCTCGATCACCGGGCTGCCGTTCGTGACCGCGCCGAACAAGTTCGAGGCGCTGGCCGCGCACGATGCGATGGTGTTCTTCTCGGGCGCGCTCAAGACGGTCGCGGCAAGCCTCTTCAAGATCGCCAACGACCTGCGGCTGCTCGGCTCGGGCCCGCGCTCGGGTCTGGGTGAGCTGATCCTGCCCGAGAACGAGCCGGGCAGCTCGATCATGCCGGGCAAGGTGAACCCGACCCAGGCCGAGGCGCTGACGATGGTCTGCGCGCAGGTCATGGGCAACGATGCGGCGGTGGGCTTTGCCGGCAGCCAGGGGCATTTCGAGCTGAACGTCTACAACCCGATGATGTCCTATAACGTGCTACAGTCCATGCAGCTTCTGGGCGACGCGGCGGGGTCGTTCACCGACAACATGGTGGTCGGCACGCAGGCCAACCGGCCGCGGATCGAGAAGCTGATGAAGGAAAGCCTGATGCTGGTGACGGCGCTCGCGCCCACCATCGGCTATGACAACGCCACCAAGGTCGCCAAGACCGCCCACAAGAACGGCACCACCCTGCGCGAGGAGGCCGTGGGCCTCGGCTTCGTCACCGAGGAGGAGTTCGACCGCATCGTGCGCCCCGAGCAGATGGTCGGCCCCGAGCACTGACGCGCAGGCGTGCCGCCGAGCCGCCCCTGCGCCGGCTGGTGGCGCGGGGGCTCGCGGCGGCGGGGCAGGGCATCCGCGCTCACCACGCCCGCCTCGCGGTGCCGGTGGGCCGCGCCAGCCTGCGGGGCGCCGTGATCGTGCTGGCGGCGCTGCTGGCGCCGTTCGTCCTCTCGGGCTGGCGGTGAAAGCCGCCGGCCCCTCAACTCGGGTGACCCGCATGACCACGCTTCTCTTTCCCGCCCCCGACTGGCCGACCCTTCCGGTCGAGGGCTCCGACGCCCGCTTCCCGGTCCGCCGGGTGTTCTGCGTCGGGCGCAACTACGCCGCCCACGCCGCCGAAATGGGGGCCGAGGTGGACCGCGAGGCGCCATTCTACTTCACCAAGTCGGCGCTGGCGGTGGTCCCCTCGGGGACGACCCAGCCCTATCCCCCCGCGACCGCCGACCTGCATCACGAGGTCGAGCTGGTGGTCGCGCTGGGCGCCGCGGGGTTCCGCGTCGCGCCCGAGGCGGCGATGGGGCTGGTCTGGGGCTACGGCGTCGGGCTCGACATGACCCGACGTGACCTGCAGGCGGCGGCCAAGGACAAGCGGCGGCCCTGGTCGATGGGCAAGGACTTCGCGGGCAGCGCGGTGATCGGGCCGCTGACGCCCGCCGCCGGGTTCACCCCGGACGCGCAGCGCATCGCGCTCAGCGTGAACGGCGACCTGCGGCAGGACGCGGTGCTGGCCGAGATGGTCTGGCGCGTGCCCGAGCTGATCGCGGACCTCTCGCGCTACGAACGGCTGGGGCCGGGCGACCTGATCATGACGGGCACCCCGGCGGGGGTGGGGGCGGTGGTCCCCGGCGACCGACTCGAGGGGCGGATCGACGGGCTGGCGCCGGTGACGCTTTCGGTCGGGCCCGCGGACTGAGGCTGCGCGGCGCCTGAGCCGCGCGCAACCGCTTGACCGAGAAAACCATATACCGACGCGCCCGGGGCCGTTAACACCGGCGGGGCAGGCGGGCGTGCCGGACGCGGCCCCGCCACGCCCCCCGCTGCTCCCTTGCGAAGAGAACCGAATCGATGACCGACGAGAGCCTGGCAGCCCTGCCCGACGCCGCGCCCGAGCGCCGTCGGGGGTCCGGCGTGCGCCTTGTCTATGAAACCCTCCGCGATGAGATCCTCGACCTGGTGCTGCGCCCCGGCAGCGCACTGGACGAGGTGGCGCTGGCCGAACGCTTCGGGATGTCGCGCACCCCGATCCGCGAGGCGCTGGTGCGCCTGGCCGGCGAGGGGCTTGTGGACACGCTGCCCAACCGCTCGACGATGGTCGCGCCCATCGACTATCTGAACCTGCATCATTTCTTCGACGCGATCACGC
Organism: Paracoccus panacisoli; assembly: GCF_042435015.1. Lineage (NCBI taxonomy): Bacteria > Pseudomonadati > Pseudomonadota > Alphaproteobacteria > Rhodobacterales > Paracoccaceae > Paracoccus > Paracoccus panacisoli. The sequence continues at coordinate 41,437 of NZ_JBHMQU010000052.1, forward strand.
TGATGTACCGGGTCAGCAACCGGCAGGCGGCGCGCTATCACACCCCGGCCGACCTGGCCCGCATCCGCGCCGCGCAGGCTGATTATGCCGCGGCGGTGAACGCCCAGGACGCGCTGGCGATGATCGCCGCCAACCGCGCCTTCCATGCCGCCATCGCCGAGGCGGGGGGCAATCCCTATTACACGCAGTTCTTCGTGCGGATGCTGGACGAGGGGCGGCGGCTCTTGCGGCTCTACTACCAGTCCTTCGACGACCGTCTGCCGCAGGAATACGTCGAGGAGCACGAGGCGATCATCGCCGCCATCGCCTCGGGCGACGTGGGCGCCGCCGACCGGCTGGGGCGCGCCCATGCCGACCAGATCGTGGCCCACATCCAGGCGCTGCTCGCGCGCGACGACCGCGACGACCCGGCGCTTTAGCTTCAAATTCTTGTCGACAAGTAAAATACAATCGGGCAGAGTGAGCGGCGAGGACGAGTCGGGCACCGCCCGGCTGTGACATGAGGAGGAGACGGCCCGATGACCCCTGCGATCTTCACTGGCGTGATCCCGGCGCTGATGACCCCCTGCACCGCCGACCGGAAGCCCGACTTCGAGGCGCTGGTCCGCAAGGCGCGCGAGCTGATCGAGGCGGGGATGTCCTCGGTCGTCTATTGCGGCTCGATGGGCGACTGGCCGCTGCTCACGGACGCGGAGCGGATGGAAGGCGTCGAGCGGCTGGTCAAGGCCGGCATCCCGGTGATCGTCGGGACCGGCGCGGTCAACACGGCCTCGGCCGTGGCCCACGCCGCCCATGCGCAGAAGATCGGCGCCGCGGGCCTCATGGTGATCCCGCGGGTGCTGTCGCGTGGCAACTCGCCCATCGCCCAGCGTCACCACTTCAAGGCCATCCTGTCGGCCGCGCCCGACCTGCCGGCGGTGATCTACAACTCGCCCCACTACGGGTTCGAGACCCGCGCCGACCTGTTCTTCGCGCTGCGGGCCGAGCACCCGAACCTCGTCGGCTTCAAGGAGTTCGGGGGCAAGGCCGCGATGTCCTATGCCGCCGAGTACATCACCGCGGGCAACCCCGACGTGGTGCTGATGGCGGGCGTCGATACCGGCGTCTACCACGGCTACGTCAAGGCAGGTGCGGCGGGCACGATCACCGGCATCGGCAACGCCATCCCGCGCGAGGTGCTGCACTTCGTCGCACTGGCCCAGAAGGCCGCGACCGGCGACGTCGATGCCCGCGTCCGCGCCCGCGAACTGGGCGAGGCGCTCGAGGTGCTGTCGACCTGGGACGAGGGGACGGACCTTGTCCTCTATTACAAGCACATGATGGTCATGCAGGGCGACGCCGAATACGCGCTGCATTTCAACGAGACCGACGAGCTGACCCCGAGCCAGCGGGCCTGGGCCGAAGCGCAGTTCAACCAGTTCCGCGCCTGGTACGCGGAGTGGAGCAAGCTGCCCGGCGCGGTGCAGGACTGCCTGCCCTGAGGTCCGCCCAACGCCGCCGGAGAGAGGCGGATCGATCTGCATAATCCATGTATTTCAGATTGATCCGTGGCGGCGCTCACCCGAAGGTGGGAACAATCGGGAATCGAAACCGGGCCAGAGCGCCCGAGAACAGGGAGAGACACATGACCGCCAAGACCACCGTGAAGACTCTGGCCTTCGGGCTCATGGCCGCGACCGCGCTTGCGGGCACGGCGCAGGCCGACAAGCTCGACGACATCATCGCCTCGGGCACGCTGCGCTGCGCCGTGGTGCTCGACTTCCCGCCGATGGGGTCGCGCGACGCCAACAACCAGCCGGTCGGCTTTGACGTGGACTACTGCAACGACCTCGCCAAGGCGCTGGGCGTCACCGCCGAGATCGTCGAGACCCCGTTCCCCGAGCGCATCCCGGCGCTGATGGCGGGCCGCGTCGATGTCGGCGTCGCCTCGACCTCGGACACGCTCGAGCGGGCCAAGACGGTCGGCATGACCATCCCCTATTACGCCTTCGAGAACGCCGTCGTCGCCAACGACAAGGTCGAGATGACCAACTGGGAAGGCATGAAGGGCAAGACCGTCGGCGCCACCGCCGGCACCTACGAGGCGATCTGGCTGGAAGGCAAGGTCAAGGAGTGGGGCGAGGGGCAGTTCCGGCCCTACCAGACCCAGGCCGACGTATTCCTGGCGCTGAGCCAGGGCCAGCTCGACGCCACCGTCTCGACGGTCGAGGTCGCCAACGCCAACGTCAAGTCGGGCAACTTCCCCGGCATCCGCGTCGTGGACAAGGCGCCGATGGTGCCGGACTACGTGTCTCTCTTCACGCTGCGGCAGGAATACGGGCTCATCAACTACATGAACCTGTTCATCAACCAGCAGGTCCGCACCGGCCGCTACAAGGAACTGTACAACAAGTGGGTGGGCGAGGGTGAGCCTGCCGACCTGACCATCAAGGGCGTCTATCGCTGATCGGCAGGGGCGGCGCCGGCTGAGGCCGCGCGCCGCCCGGCCTGACCGATAGGGGGGCGCATGTTCGGTTATACGTTCCAGTGGAAACAGGCGCTCGCCCGCCTGCCGCAGATGCTCGACGGCGCGGCCGTCACGCTGCAGATCGCGCTGCTGTCGATGGCCCTCGGCATCCTGCTGGCCATCGTGCTCACGCTGTTCCGGCTGTCGGGGAGCCGCATCCTGTCGGGGTTCGCCACCGCCTGGGTCGAGATCGCCCGCAACACGCCGGCGCTGTTCCAGATCTACATGGCGCATTTCGGGGTGGCGAGCTTCGGCATCCACTTCTCGCCCTTCACCTCGCTGCTGATCGGGATCACCTTCAACAACGCGGGCTACCTGGCCGAGAACTTCCGCGGCGCGCTCAAGGCCATTCCCGACACCCAGCCGCGGGCCGGGCGGTCGCTGGGGATGACGCCGCTGCAATCCTTCCGCTACGTGGTCGTGCCGCAGATGCTGCGCATCGCCTTCCTGCCGATGACCAACCAGATGGTGTGGGCGATCCTGATGACCTCGCTCGGCGTCACGGTGGGGATGAACACCGACCTCTACGGCGTCACCCAGGACCTGAACGCGCTCACCTTCCGCACCTTCGAGCTGTTCGCCATCGCCGCGGTGATCTTCTACCTGATGACCAAGACCGTCCAGCTCGGCGCGCGCCTGCTTGCGGCGCGGATGTTCCGGTACTGAGGGGCGCCATGTTCGACACCGCACTCACCTCGGCCGACCTCGTCTTCCTCGCCAAGGGCGCGGGGATGACGCTGCTCGTCACCGCGATCTCGGTCGTGCTCGGCACCATCCTCGGCGTGATCTTCGGGGTGTTCCGCACCCAGGTCGGGCCGGTCTGGGCGGCGCCGCTGACCTTCGTGCTCGACGTGTTCCGCTCGATCCCGCTGCTCATCCAGCTCGTCCTCGCCAATGCCTTCATGGGCATGGTGCTGCGGCTGCAACTGTCGGGCTTCACCATCGCCTGCGGGGTGCTGACCCTCTACACCGCCGCCTATTGCGCCGAGATCGTGCGCGGCGCCATCGGCGCGGTGCCGGCCACCACGCGCCGCGCGGCACGCTCGCTGGGGCTCAACTGGTGGCAGGACATGGCCAACATCGTCATGCCGCTGGCCACCCGCGTGGCGCTGCCGTCCTGGATCGGGCTGGCGCTCGGGGTGATGAAGGACAGCGCGCTGGTCTATGTCGTGCAGGTCACCGAGCTGCTCAAATCCACCCAGATCCTCATCACCCGCCTGCAGGAGCCGCTGTTCCTGCTGCTGATCTGCGGTGCCTTCTATTTCCTCATCAGCTTCCCGCTCGCCCGGTTCGGCGGCTGGCTTGAAAGACGGTGGTCCCATGATTGAGATCGAGAACGTCCGCAAATCCTTCGGCCCGCTCGAGGTGCTCAAGGGCATCGACCTGACGGTGGCCAAGGGCGAGGTGCTGACGGTGATCGGCGGTTCGGGGTCGGGGAAATCGACGCTGCTGACCTGCATCAACGGGCTTGAGCCGATCGATTCCGGCCGCATCCTTGTCGACGGGACCGAGGTTCACGCCAAGTCCACCAACCTCAACAAGCTGCGCCGCAAGATCGGCATCGTCTTCCAGCAGTTCAACGCCTTCCCGCATCTGACCGTGCTCGACAACGTGACGCTGGCGCCGCGCAAGGTGCTGGGGATGGGCCGGGCCGAGGCCGAGGCCGAGGCGAAGAAGCAGCTCGAGCACGTGGGGCTTGGCGACAAGCTCGACGTCTATCCGGGGCGGATGTCGGGCGGCCAGCAGCAGCGCATGGCGATTGCCCGGGCGCTGGCGATGCAGCCGGCCTACATGCTGTTCGACGAGGTGACCTCGGCCCTCGACCCGATGCTGGTGGGCGAGGTGCTGGACACGCTCAGGATGCTGGCGCGCGAGGGGATGACCATGATCTGCGTCACCCACGAGATGAAGTTCGCGCGCGAAGTCTCTGATCGCGTGGCCTTCTTCCATCAGGGCGTGATGCGCGAGATCGCCCCGCCGGCCGAGCTGTTCGGGGCGCCGAAGACGCCCGAGTTGCAGAAGTTCCTGGCCGCGACCCACTGACAGGACGCCCCGCGATGCAGCCTGATGTTCTGGTGATCGGGGCCGGCGTGGTCGGCCTGTCGGCGGCGATTGCGGCCCAGGCGCGCGGCCTGTCGGTGACGGTCGTGGACCGCGAGGGGCCGGCGGCGGGCGCCTCGGCCGGGAACGCGGGGGCGTTTGCCTTTACCGACATCCTGCCGCTCGCCTCGCCGGGGATCATGCGCAAGGCGCCGGGCTGGCTGATGGACCCGGTGGGGCCGCTGACGGTGCCGCCCGCCTATGCGCTCAGGATCGCGCCGTGGATGCTCCGCTTTGCCGCCGCCTGCCGGCCCGGCCGGGTGGCGGCCTCGATCGCGGCGCAGACGGCGCTGATGGACCTGTCCCGCGACGAATTGCAGCCGTTCCTCAGGGCCACCGGGACCGAGGGGATGCTGCGGAAGGACGGCAACCTGCAGGTCTATGAAAGCGACGCCGAGTTCGCCGCCGCCGCCCCCGGCTGGGCGGCGCGCGCGGCGCACGGGATCGCGTTCCGCCATGTGGAGCGCGAGGAGATGGCGGCGATCCAGCCCGGGCTTGCCCCGCGGTTCATCCGCGGCACCTTCACCCCCGGCTGGTATTCCATCGACGACCCGAAGCTCTACACGCTCGCGCTCGCCGAGCATTTCCGCGCCCGCGGCGGCCGTATCGAGGTCGCCGCCGTCACCCGGCTCTCCGCGACCGACACCGGCATCGTGGCCGAAACCGCCGACGGCCGCCGCCTGACCGCGGCGCAGGCGGTGCTGGCCGCCGGGGCCCATTCGCACCGCCTCGCCCGGACGCTGGGCGAGCGCATCCCGCTCGAGACCGAGCGCGGCTACAACACCACGCTGCCGCCCGACGCGCTGGACCTGCGCACGCAGGTCACCTTTGGCGGCCACGGGTTCGTCGTCACGCGGCTCTCGACCGGGATCCGGGTCGGCGGCGCGGTCGAGCTGGGCGGGCTGGCGCTGCCGCCGAACTGGCGCCGCGCGCAGGCGATGCTGGCCAAGGCCAAGGCGTTCCTGCCCGCGCTCAGGACCGAGGGCGGCACGCAATGGATGGGCTTCCGCCCCTCGCTGCCCGACAGCCTGCCCGCCATCGGCCGGGCGCGGGCAACGCCGCGGGTGATCCACGCCTTCGGCCACGGCCACCTGGGCCTCACCCAGTCCGCCGGCACCGCCCGGCTGGTCGCCGACCTGCTGACCGGCGCCGCGCCGGTCCTCGACCTGTCCCCGTTTTCGCCCCAGAGGTTCTGACATGGCCGTCCACACCTTCACCTGCATCGACGGCCACACCTGCGGCAACCCGGTGCGCCTCGTCGCCGGCGGCGGGCCGCGGCTCGTGGGCGCCGACATGCTCGAGAAGCGCGCCCATTTCCTGCGCGAGTTCGACTGGATCCGCACCGGCCTGATGTTCGAGCCGCGCGGCCACGACATGATGTCGGGCTCAATCCTCTATCCGCCGACGCGGCCCGACTGCGACGTGGCGGTGCTGTTCATCGAGACCTCGGGCTGCCTGCCGATGTGCGGCCACGGCACCATCGGCACGATCACCATGGGGATCGAGAACGGCCTCATCACCCCGCGCGCGCCGGGCGCCCTGTCGATCGAGACGCCCGCCGGCAAGGTCGACATCAGCTACGTGCAGGAGGGCCGCTTCGTCGAGGAGGTGCGGCTGACCAACGTCCCCGGCTTCCTCTACGCCGAGGGCCTGACCGCCGAGGTCGAGGGCCTGGGCGAGATCGTCGTGGACGTCGCCTACGGCGGCAATTTCTACGCCATCGTCGAGCCGCAGAAGAACTTCCGCGACATCGCCGACCATACGGCGGGCGAGCTGATCGGCTGGTCGCCGAAGCTGCGCGCGGCGCTGAACGCGAAATACGAGTTCCTCCACCCCGAGCACCCGGCGATCAACGGTCTGTCGCACATCCTGTGGACCGGGGTCGCGACCCAGCCCGGCGCGCACGCCCGCAATGCGGTGTTCTATGGCGACAAGGCCATCGACCGCAGCCCCTGCGGCACCGGCACCTCGGCCCGCATGGCGCAGCTGGCCGCCAAGGGGCGGCTGGGGGTGGGGGACGAGTTCCACCACGAATCGATCATCGGCTCGATCTTCAAGGGCCGGGTCGAGGCCGACGCGCGGGTGGGCGACCGCGCCGCGATCATCCCCTCGATCGCGGGATGGGCGCGGATGACCGGCTACAACACCATCTTCATCGACGACCGCGACCCCTTCGCGCACGGTTTCGTGGTCCGGTGAGCGCCACCCGCATCCTGCCAGGTGTGGCCGAGGGGCCGGTGCTGGCGGCGGATGCGCCGCTGAGCTTCTGGGGCGGGGTGGACCCGGCGACGGGGCGGGTGATCGACGTGCACCATCCGCTGGCCGGCCGGTCGCTCGGGGGCGCGGTGCTGGTGCTGCCGGGCACGCGCGGCTCGTGCAGCGGCTCGGGGGTGGTGCTGGACATGGTGCTGTCGGGGCAGGGGCCGGCGGCGCTGGTGTTCTCGGACCCCGAGGAGGTGGCGACGCTCGGCGCGCAGGTCGCGGCGGCGCTGTTCGGCGCCCCCCTGCCGGTGCTGCGGGTGTCGGCTGAGACCCGCGCGGCTCTGTCCCGCGCCGGATCGGTGCGGATCGAGGCCGAGGTGCTGGTCGCGGACGGGCTGCGGCTGCCCCTCGGGTCGCTGCCCGCCGCGGCGCTGGCGCTGACGGACGCGCAGCAGGCGATGCTGGACGGCGCCGAGGGCGAGGCCGCGGCGCTGGCGATGCGGATCGTCACGGCGACCGCGCGCCAGCAGGGGGCCGCACGGCTGGTCCCCGTCAGCCGCGCCCATATCGACGGCTGCATCTACGCCTCGCCCGCCAACCTGCGCTTTGCCGAGGCCTTCGCCGCGATGGGCGCGCGGGTGCGGGTGTCCACGACGATGAACGCGATCTCGGTGGACCACGCGAACTGGCGCACGCAGGGCGTGCCGCCCGACTTCGGCGGCCCGGCGCAGCGGCTCGCCGACGCCTATGTGGCGATGGGGTGCCGGCCGAACTTCACCTGCGCGCCCTATCTCGACGACCCGCCACGGTTCGGGGAGGTGATCGGTTGGTCGGAATCCAACGCGGTGATCCACGCCAACAGCGTGCTGGGGGCGCGGACCGAGAAGCACCCGGATTTCCTCGACCTGTGCATCGCGCTGACCGGGTTCGCGCCGGACACCGGGGTCTATCTCGACGCCAACCGGCAGGCGCGTCGGGTGCTGACGGTCACGCGGCCTGCGGGGGCGGACGATCCCTTCTGGCCGCTGCTGGGGTGGGTCGCGGGGGCGGCGGCGCCCGACCGCATCCCGCTGATCCGGGGCGCGGGCGCCGCGGGGGCGGACGACCTCAAGGCGCTGTGTGCGGCCTTCGGCACCACCTCGGCCGCGCCGATGCTGCACATCGAGGGGGTGACGCCCGAGGCCGGACAGGTGGCGCCGGACGCCGACACGGTGACGCTCGACCGGGCGGCGCTGGCGGCGGGCTGGGCGGCGCTGAACGATGGCCCCGCGGACGTCGATCTGGTCGCCATCGGCAGCCCCCATGCCTCGGCCACCGAGGCCGCGGCGCTGGCCGCGGCGCTCGACGCGGCCGGGCCGGGGCCGCTGGCTGTGCCGCTGATCCTGACGCTGGGCCGCGGGGTGCTGGCGGCGCTCGAGGCCGACGGCACCGCCGCCCGGCTCGCCGCGCGGGGCGTCAGGCTGATCCCCGACCTTTGCTGGTGTTCGATCACCGAGCCGGTGTTTCCGCCCGCCGCCCGCGTGGTGATGACGAACTCGGCCAAATACGCCCATTACGGGCCGGGGCTCTCGGGGCGCGCGCTGCGCTTCGGCAGCCTTGGCGACTGCGCCCGCGCGGCGCTGACCGGGCAGGCGCCGCAGGGCCTGCCGCCGTGGCTGAAGGAGTGAGGCGATGCGATCCAGCCAGACCATCCACGTGATCTCCGCCCATGCCGAGGGCGAGGTCGGCGACGTCATCGTAGGCGGCGTCCTGCCGCCCCCCGGCGAGACGCTTTGGGCGCAGTCCCGCTGGATCGCCGCGGACGGGCGGCTGCGGAACTTCGTGCTGAACGAGCCGCGGGGCGGGGTGTTCCGGCACGTCAACCTGCTCGTCCCGCCCAGGCACCCCGAGGCCGACGCCGCCTTCATCATCATGGAGCCGGAGGACACGCCGCCGATGTCGGGGTCGAACTCGATCTGCGTCTCGACCGTGCTCTTGGACGGTGGGCTGGTGCCGATGACCGAGCCCGAGACGCGGCTGGTGCTCGAGGCGCCGGGCGGGCTGGTGCGGGTGCGGGCCGAATGCCGGAACGGCAAGGCCGAGCGCATCTTCGTCGAGAACCTGCCGAGCTTCGCCTCAAGGCTGGACGTGCCGCTGACGGTCGAGGGGCTGGGCACGATCACCGTCGACACGGCCTATGGCGGCGACAGCTTCGTGATCGTGGACGCCGCCGCGCTTGGCTTTGCGCTGGTCACGGACGAGGCACACGCCATCGCCCGGCTGGGGGTGCAGATCACCACGGCCGCCGACGCGCAGATAGGCTTTCACCACCCGACCAACCCGGACTGGCGGCATTTCTCGTTCTGCCTCTTCGCAGGCCCCGTCACCCGCAACGGGCATGAGCTGACCAGCAGCGCCGCAGTGGCGATCCGGCCGGGCAAGGTGGACCGCTCGCCCACCGGCACGGCGCTGTCGGCGCGGATGGCGGTGCTGGCGGCGCGGGGCGAGATGGGGGCAGAGGACCGGCTGACGGTGCGCTCGCTCATCGGCTCGACCTTCGCGGGGCGTATCCTCGGCGAGACCGAGGTGGGCGGCACCCCGGCGATCCGGCCCGAGATCTCGGGGCGTGGCTGGATCACCGGGGTTCACCAGCACATGCTCGACCCCGACGACCCGTGGCCCGAGGGCTACCGCCTGTCCGACACCTGGGGCGCGCGCTGACGGAACGCCCCGTGCGGGCAGCCGTTGACCCCCGACCCAAGGGAAGGACAGCGGATGAGCGGCGCCGACACCACACCCGACGATTTCGAGCCGGCCGACCTGCCGGCCAAGGCGCGGGCCGCGTATGGCGACAAGCTGGCGCTGGGCACGGGCCAGACCGTCGCGCTGGCGGTGATGGCCGGGGCGTTCATCGCCTTCGGCTCGGTCTTCTTCCTGATCGTTCAGTCGGTCCCCGACACGGTGCCATATGGCTTCGTGCAGGCGCTGTCCGGGGCGGCGTTTTCGTTCGGCCTGATCCTCGTGATGATCGCGGGGGCGGAGCTTTTCACCGGGAACACGCTGATGCTCTCCCGCCTCTATGCGGGCGACAGCGGGATGGGTCAGATCGCCGCCGCCTGGGCGCTGGTCTATCTGGGCAACCTCATAGGCTCGGTGCTGATCGTCGCGCTGTTCCTCGCGGCGGGCGGGGCCGAGGCGGGCGACGGGCTGATGCAGGCCGCGATCCTCGACACCGCCGGGTCAAAGACGGCGAAGGGGGCGGGGGCGATCTTCGCCTCGGGCATCCTCGCCAACATGCTCGTCTGCCTCGCGGTGTGGATGACGTTCGCCGCGCGCACCTTACCGGGCAAGGTGCTGGTGATCGTGCCGCCCATCGCGGCCTTCGTCGCCGGCGGGTTCGAGCATTCCGTCGCCAACATGTCGCTGATCCCGGCCGGGCTGGGGGTGCTGTGGACCGAGTCCGGGGCGGTCGCGGACCCCTCGCTGACCGCTGCGGGGTTCGCGCACAACCTGCTGTGGTCCACGCTCGGCAATATCGTCGGCGGCGGGCTGATCGCGCTGGGCTACTGGCTGGGCTACGACCGCGAGGCCTGACGCGGCTCAGGGCCGGCCGGGCGGCAGCGTCCCGGCGGGCTTGCCGATCCCGCGCCGCCGCCGCGCCTCGCGCAGGTGCGACAGATGCGCGGCCTCGGGGCCGGGCGGGGGGAGTGAGAGCACCGCGTGGCGCAGCGCCTCGATCCCGTCCTCGGACCGGGCGGGCAGGGTGGCCGCGGGGATCGGGGCGCCGATGGTGATGCGGTAGGTGTGCCCGGCCTTGTTCAGCACCTCGTTGAACAGCGTCACGTCCCTGAGCGTCGGGTGGATCGCGTCGAGCAGGTAGAACAGCGCCGAGTTCCGCGCCCGGATGTTGAGCGGGATCACCGGCACGTCGAACTTGCGCGCGATCATCGCGGCCGACGGCATCCACGGCCGCTCGTGCAGCGTCAGCCCGTGCCGCTTGGCCAGCCGCCCGGACGGAAAGATCAGCCCGATCCGGCCTTGCCCGAGCGCCCGGCGGGTATAGTCCATGGTATAGCGGGTCTTGGCGTGGCTGCGCTTTTCCAGCCGCCACTCGACTGGGGCGATCAGCTCTTCCGTCTGCGGCAGCACCCGGATCATGTCGTGGTTGGCGTAGATGAAGAGATCGTCCCGCACCGCCGAGACGACCGCGTGCAGCACGATCCCGTCCGCGATCCCCGTCGGGTGGTTCGAGACGATCAGCGCCGGGCCGGTGGCGGGGATGTGCTCAAGGCCCTCGACCCGGATGTCGCGCACGATCAGCGCCGAGATGCGGCGCATGATCTCGGCGGTGGGCAGGTCGCGGAACTCGGCCGCCAGCATGATCGAGCGCGGATAGCGCAGAAGCCGCATCATCCCCCAGCGAGCGAGGGTGTGGTGCGGCTTGCCGGAATAGAGCCACGGCGCCCGTTCGGCGATCAGCGGGTCAAGCCGCTGCTGCATCTCGGCCAGCGCCGGCAGGGGGCCGGGCGGGGCGAGGTTCGGATCGGACGACCTGATCATCGTGGGGCGATTATTTCCCTCGCGCGGCTTGCCCGCAAGGCGGCTCAACCTCCGGCGGCAAGAATGCGCGTGACCATCTCGGCCGTGTTGCGCGAAAGCCCCGGCCGGGCGGCGATCCGTTCCAGCGCCGCGCGGGCGCGGGCGCGACGGCCCGCGTCGTAGCGCGGCCAGGTCTCGAAGAGCGAGGTCATCCGCGCCGCCGTCTGCGGGTTCACCGCGTCCATGCGGATCAGCCAGTCGGCCACGAAGTCGTAGCCCGAGCCGTCGGCGGCGTGGAAGGCGGCATGGTTCGCGCCCAGACCCCCGATCAGCGCCCGGAAGCGGTTCGGGTTCTGCCAGTCGAAATCCGACCGCGCAGCAAGGCTTTGGGCGATGCCCACCGCCTGCGCCGGGTCCGCGGCCATCGGCTGGACGGTGAAGAACTTGTCCATCACCAGCCGGTTGGCGCCGAACTGCGCCTCCATCCCCGCCAGCGCCGCCTCGGCCCGCCCGGCGCGGACGAGCTGGCTCAGCGCGCCCATCCGCTCGGTCATGTTGCGGGCCTTCGCCCACACCTCGGCCGCACGCTCGCCGCCGTCGAGGCGGCTGAGCCACGCCAGCGCCGCGAGCCGGGCGCTGCGGGCGCCCGACTGCTCGGCGTCGGGGGCGTAGTCGTAGGGGCAGTCCATCTCGGCCATGATCTGGTCGAGGACGCGGGCGTGCTGGGCTGCCAGCTCCTCCATCAGCGCCTCGCGGGTGCGGTGGATGGCGTCGGGGTCGGGGGTGCCGCCGCGGCGGGCGATCTCGGTCGCCACCTCGTCCTCGGCCGGCAGCCGCAGCATCAGGGCGAGGAAGGCCGGGTCCATCGCGCTGTCGGCCAACACCCCGCCATAGGCATACGTCAGGGCGGGGTCCGCCTCGCCGCCCGCCGCCATCTCGACCAGCGTGTCGAGGGCGAGGCTGTTTGCGGCCTCCCACCGGGCGAAGGGGTCGGTGTCGTGAGCCATGAGCACCGCCCGGTCGGCGCGCGGGATCTCGCGGGCGACGGTGACGGGGGCCGAGAAGCCGCGCAGCAGCGAGACGATGGGCCGTCCGCCCAGCCCGTCGAAGCTGAAGCTCTGCGCGGCCTCGGTCATCTCGAGCACGGTGGTCGGCAGCACCTCGTCGCCGTTGGCCGAGATCAGCCCCACGGCGATGGGGATCACGCGCGGGGGCTTCTCGGGCTGCCCGGGGGTGGGCCGCGTGGCCTGGGTGAAGTGCAGCGTCAGCCGGCCCGCCTTCTCGTCCCATGCCTCGGTCAGGGTCAGCTCGGGCGTGCCCGCGTCCGTGTACCAGCGCTTGAACTGCGCGAGGTCGCGGCCGGTCGCGTCCTCGAACACCTTCAGCCAGTCCTCGATGGTCGCCGCCTGCCCGTCGTGGCGGTCGAAATAGAGATCAAGCGCCGACCGGTAGCCGTCGTCGCCGACCAGCCGCTTGAGCATCCCGATCACCTCGGCGCCCTTTTCATACACCGTCGCGGTGTAGAAATTGTTGATCTCATCATAGCGGTCGGGCCGCGGCGGGTGGGCGAGGGGGCCGGCATCCTCGCGGAACTGGCGCGCGCGCAGGGTCACCACGTCCTCGATCCGCTTCACCGCCGCCGAGCGCAGGTCCGAGGTGAACTGCTGGTCCCGGAGCACCGTCAGCCCTTCCTTGAGGCAGAGCTGGAACCAGTCCCGGCAGGTGATGCGGTTGCCGGTCCAGTTGTGGAAATACTCGTGCGCGATCACCGCCTCGATGCGCTCATAGTCGCTGTCGGTGGCGGTCTCGGGCGAGGCGAGCACGAGCTTCGAGTTGAAGATGTTCAGCCCCTTGTTCTCCATCGCGCCCATGTTGAAGTCGTCCACGGCGACGATGTTGAACACGTCGAGGTCGTATTCGCGGCCGTAGACCTCTTCGTCCCAGCGCATCGACTTGACGAGGCTTTCGAGCGCGAAGCCCGCGCGGTCCTCATCGCCCGGGCGCACCCAGACGTTCAGCGCGACTTCGCGCCCCGACATCGTGGTGAAGCGGTCCGAGACGGCGCGCAGGTCGCCCGCGACGAGGGCGAAGAGATAGGCGGGCTTGGGCCACGGGTCGTGCCACTCGGCCCAGCCCGGCCCGCTGGCCACCGGGTTGCCGTTCGACAAGAGCACCGGCAGGTCGGCGCGGACGGTGACGCGGAACGGCGCCATCACGTCGGGGCGGTCGGGATACCAGGTGATGTGGCGGAAGCCCTCGGCCTCGCACTGGGTGCAGAACATCCCGCCCGAGAGATAGAGCCCCTCGAGCGTGGTGTTGGCCTCGGGGTCGATCTCGACGGTGGCCGAGAGGGTGAACGGCCCCTCGGGCAGCGTGGCGGCGGCGATGGTCATCGTCTCGTCGGCGAGCGTCAGGGCGGTCTCGGGGACCGGCGTGCCGTCGATCGCGACCGAAAACGTCCGCAGTCCGGCCCCGCCGTCGAGGGTCAGATCGCCGGCGGAAACCCGCTCGAGCCGCAGTTCGGACTGCACCCGCGTGCCCCGCGGGGCCAGCGTCACGTCGAGCCGCGTTTCGTGCAGGCGGAAGGGCCAGGGGCGGTATTCGCTGAGGAATCGGGTCTGGGACATCTCGGGCCTTGCTGACTGCACACGGTGCGGGGAAAAATGTTGAGGCAGCGGAACTTGTGCTTGTGGCGTGTGTTAAGCGCAGGATAAGCGGGTCGCAAGCCGGGCCTATTTCCCCTCGGGGTGGCCGCAGGCGGTCCGACGATCGACCGATTTACTATGGAGACCATCATGGCCAACTACGATCCGAACGATCCGCGCCGCACCGACGCGACCGACCCCCACCGCCCGGTGGATCCGAGCGGTCGCAGCACCGTCGTGACCGAAACCTATGTCGAGCCGGTCGAGAAGAAAGCCTCGCCGCTGCCGCTGATCATCGGCATCCTGCTGGCGCTGGCGCTCGCCTGGTGGCTGCTGTCGACGTTCATGGGCGGTGACCGCACCACGACCACGCCCGACACCACCACGACCAGCACCACCACGGCGCCGGCGACCACGACCACCACCACGCCGACGACCACCACGACCGAGCCGGCGACCACCTCGTCGAGCACGACCGCCCCGGTGACCACCACCGAGCCGGCGACCACTGCGCCCGCGACGACGACCACGACCACCGAGCCGGCGACCACCGCCCCGGCGACCGGCGCGGCGACGACCGAGACCACCACGACCGAGACCACGACGACCGCCCCGGTGACCGACACGGCCACCACCCCGGCGACCGACTCGGCCACCACCTCGACCACGACCACCACCCCGGTGACCACCCCGGCCCCGTCGAACTGATCGGTTCGACCGCCGGCCTGACACCTCGGGCCAGACTGACCGCCGCGCAGCCTCTGCGCGGCGGTTTCCATTTGCGCCGCCCCGCACGGTGAGCGCGGGAGCGCGGGCCGCACTGACGTCCCGTCCTGCCCTGCGAAAGCCTGACAAAACCTTGTGATCCCGCGCCCGCCGATGATAATGCGACCCGGATTGCGGCCTGCGGGGAGAGGAAAACCGGTGAAGATCGGCGCGTTGAAGGAAACATTCGACGGCGAGGCGCGGGTGGCGATCACGCCCTCCTCGGCCGGCCATCTGCAGAAGCTGGGCCACGCGGTCCACGTCCAGTCCGGGGCCGGCGCACGGGCCGGGTTCTCGGACGCGGCCTATGAGCGGGCGGGCGTGACGGTGCATCCGACCGCCGCGGCGCTTCTGGGCGCGGTCGACGTGGTGGCCAAGGTCCGCCCGCCGACCGAAGCGGAGATGGCGCAGATGCGCGAGGGGCAGACGCTCATCTCGTTCTTCTACCCCGGCCAGAACCCCGAGCTGCTGGAGGCGGCGCGCGACCGCGGCGTGAACGCCATCGCCATGGACATGGTGCCCCGCATCAGCCGCGCGCAGAAGATGGACGCGCTGTCCTCGATGGCCAACATCGCGGGCTACCGCGCGGTGATCGAGGCGGCGAACAACTTCGGCCGCTTCTTCACCGGCCAGGTCACGGCCGCGGGCAAGGTGCCGCCGGCCAAGGTGCTGATCGTCGGCGCCGGCGTCGCGGGGCTGGCCGCCATCGGCGCGGCCACCAGCCTCGGCGCGCAGGTCTATGCCTTCGACGTCCGCCCCGAGGTCGCCGAGCAGATCGAATCGATGGGCGCCGAGTTCGTCTATCTCGACTTCAAGGAGCAGGCGCAGGACGGTGCCGCGACCGGCGGCTATGCCGCGCCCTCGAGCCCCGAGTTCCGCGAGGCGCAGCTTGCGCGCTTCCGCGAGCTCGCGCCCGAGATGGACATCGTTATCACCACCGCGCTGATCCCCGGCCGGCCCGCGCCGAAGCTGTGGACCGAGGACATGGTCGCGGCGATGAAGCCCGGCAGCGTCATCGTGGACCTTGCCGCCGAGCGTGGCGGCAACTGTGAGCTGACGGTGCCGGACGAGAAGATCGTGACCGAGAACGGCGTCACGATCATCGGCTACACCGACTTCCCCTCGCGCATGGGGGCGCAGGCGTCCGAGCTTTACGGCAACAACGTCCGCCACATGATGGCCGACCTGACGCCCGCCAAGGACGGCGCGCTGGTCCACAACATGGAGGACGACGTGATCCGCGGCGCCACGGTGACGCGCGACCACGACGTGACCTGGCCGCCGCCGCCCCCCAAGGTGCAGGCGATCGCGGTGCAGAAGCCGAAGGAGAAGGCCCGCGAGCTGACGCCCGAGGAGCGGCGCGCCAACGAGCTGGCCGAGTTCAAGCGCCAGACCCGCAGCCAGGTCGGAATGCTCGTCACCGGCGGCGTGCTGATGCTGCTGGTGGGGCTGTTCGCGCCCGCGAGCTTCCTGTCGCATTTCATCGTCTTCGTGCTGGCCTGCTTCGTGGGCTTCAGCGTGATCTGGAACGTGGCGCACTCGCTGCACACGCCGCTCATGGCGATCACCAATGCGATCTCGTCGATCGTGATCCTCGGCGCACTGCTGCAGATCGGGTCGGGCTCGGCCTGGGTCGTCATCCTCGCGGCGCTCGCGGTGCTGATGACCGGCGTCAACATCTTCGGCGGCTTCCTGGTCACGCGCCGGATGCTCGCCATGTTCCAGAAGTCGTAAGGGTAGGGTGAGCGCATGGAAACCACTGTGATCACCACCGAGCCGGGCCTCGCCCCCGTCGTGTCGCACGGCGCGGGCGTCCTCGACGCGGTTCCGGTCTTCGGCTTCACCACCGCCGCCTATGTCGTGGCCGCGGTCCTGTTCATCCTCGCGCTGGGCGGGCTCTCGGGCCAGGAAAGCGCCAAGCGCGCGATCTGGTACGGAATCGTCGGCATGGCGCTGGCGGTGCTGGCCACGCTGTTCGGGCCCGGCCTCGGGCACTGGTGGCTGTCGCTCATCATGATCGCCATCGGCGGCGGGGTGGGCTACGTGCTCGCCACCCGCGTCCAGATGACCGAGATGCCGCAGCTCGTCGCCGCGATGCACAGCCTCGTGGGCCTTGCCGCGGTGTTCATCGGGCTGAACGCCCAGATCGAGCTGGGCCGGGTCATGCACGCCCGCCTCAGCGGGCTGACCGAGTTCTTCCACGGCTTCGCCGCCGTCCTCGCCCACAAGACCCCGGCCGAGATCGCCATGCTCAAGGTCGAGGTCGCGCTCGGCGTGTTCATCGGTGCGGTGACCTTTACCGGCTCGGTCGTGGCCTACGGCAAGCTGGCCGGCAAGGTGGACGGCAAGCCGAAGAAGCTGCCCGGCGGGCATATGCTGAACGCGGGCGCGGCGGCCCTGTCGCTGCTGCTGACCATCCTCTATGTCGCCGGCGTCGGCCCGGCGATGCTGTGGCTGCTGCTCTTGACCGTGATCGCGGGCTTCATCGGCTGGCACCTGATCATGGGGATCGGCGGGGCGGACATGCCGGTGGTCGTCTCGATGCTGAACAGCTACTCAGGCTGGGCGGCGGCGATGATCGGCTTCACCCTCTCGAACGACCTGCTCATCGTCGTGGGCGCGCTGGTCGGCTCGTCCGGTGCGATCCTCAGCTACATCATGTGCAAGGCGATGAACCGCTCGTTCATCAGCGTGATCCTCGGCGGCTTCGGCGGCGAGACGGGCCCGGCGATGGAGATCGAGGGCGAGCAGATCGCCATCGACGCCGAGGGCGTGGCCGCGGCGCTGAACGAGGCCGACAGCGTCATCATCGTCCCGGGCTACGGCATGGCGGTGGCGCAGGCCCAGCAGTCGGTCAGCGAGCTGACCCGCAAGCTGCGCGCCGCCGGCAAGAACGTGCGCTTCGCCATTCACCCCGTCGCCGGCCGTCTGCCCGGGCACATGAACGTGCTGCTGGCCGAGGCCAAGGTGCCCTATGACATCGTGCTCGAGATGGACGAGATCAACGAGGACTTCCCCTCGACCGACGTGGCGATCGTCATCGGCTCGAACGACATCGTGAACCCGGCGGCTCAGGAAGACCCGAACTCGCCCATCGCCGGGATGCCGGTGCTCGAGGTGTGGAAGGCCAAGCAGGTGTTCGTCAGCAAGCGCGGACAGGGCACCGGCTACTCGGGGATCGAGAACCCGCTGTTCTACAAGGAGAACACGCGGATGTTCTACGGCGACGCGAAGAAATCGCTCGACGCGCTGCTGCCGATGATCGACTGACCGGACCCCCGGTCCCACGACCCGAAACCCCCGCCCGACCCGGCGGGGGTTTTTTCGTGCTTGAGCTGGAGTGCGCTCCAGCCGCTAGAACCCCTCTCGTTCCATCGGAGGCAGGCCATGAAGATCGGCGAACTGGCGCGGCAGACCGGGCTCAGCGTGGACACGCTGCGCTTTTACGAGCGGATCGGCCTGATCCAGCGGCCGGCCCGCGACGGGGGCGGGCGGCGCGACTATGATCCGGCAGTGCTGGACTGGATCGCCTTCCTCGCCCGGCTGGCGGCGACGGGGATGCGGCAGGCCGACCGGGTCCGCTACGCCGCGCTGCGCCGGCAGGGGGACGCGACCCTCGCCGCCCGCCGGGCGATGATCGAGGCGCACCGCACGGCCATCGCCGCGCGGGTGGCCGAACTCAACGCGGCGCTGGCGCTGATGGACGACAAGATCGAGACCTTTCGCCGCATGGAGGCAGAGCATGACCGACCGACATCTTGAGGCAGGCGCCGCGGTGGCCGCCCGGCTGAACCCGACGCTGCACGAGGCGCTCTCAGCCCGCTACGACGGGCTGCTGCCGGGCATGGCCGACAGCCTGATCGAATGGGCCTACGGCCACCACTACGCCCGCCCCGGGCTGGACCTTAAGACCCGCCAGCTCTGCACCGTGGCGGCGCTGGCGGCGATGGGCGGCGGGACCGGGCCGCAGCTTCGGGTCAACGTCGCCCATGCGCTGGCGGCGGGGGCCTCGCGCACCGAGATCACCGAGGCGATCTGGCAGATGGCTGTCTACGGCGGGATGCCGGCGGCGATCAACGGCCTGAACGCCGCGGCCGAGGTGTTTGCCGCGGCCGACGAAGCCGCCGCTGCGGACGGCGGGGCGGGGTGAGGCGCGGCGCCAGCCCCCGCCCTCAGGGGTTGATCTGGATCGGCGTGCCGTCGCGGACCATCGCATAGATGTCCTCGGCCTCGGCATCCGTCACCGCGATGCATCCCGCGGTCCAGTCCCGGCGGATGCGCGACAGCGCCCGCCCCTCGGGCCCCTGGCCGTGGATGAAGATGTCGCCCCCCGCCTGCTGCCCCAGCGCCGCCGCATAGGCGCTGTCCACCGAGTTCGGATAGGAGATCCCGATCGACAGGTGGTAGCGGCTGTCGGGGTTGCGGCGGTCGATGTAATAGAGCCCCTCGGGCGTCTTGCCGTCGCCCGAGAACTGCTTGTGGCCCCGCGGCTCGTTCCCCAACCCGACGTTGTAGGACTTGATCACCGTGTTGCCCGACAGGAACAGCATCTGCCGCGCCGACTTGTTGACCACGATCTGGGTGACCGGCGGGCCGCTGTAGCTCTTGAACTTGCTCGGCGCGCAGGACGCGACGAGCGCCAGCAGCAGACCCGCCGTGATGAGCTGGAGGAGACGTGACATGACGGATTCCCTGATTCTGGCCCAACCCTGCCGAATGGCTGGCCCCGGTGCAACCGGGCCGGGCATCACATCCCGCTGATAGGGGGGCGCCGGCGAAGCCCCGCCCCCCGCCCAAGGGACGGCTTGCGCGCCGCCGCCATTCTCGCGTGAGATGCGGCCATGAGCCAGGACGCCCTTCCCATCGACACGTCGCTCGACCACCCGCTGCGGTTCGAGATGGTCAACGAGCTGCACGCGCGCCCCTCGCCGCGGCTGACCGCGCCGTGCAAGGTCGTCTACCTCGCCTTCAAGGAACCGCGCGACGCCGCCAACCGCGACCGGGGGCATGACTTCGCCCATCTGGCCGAGCTGGCGCGCCGCCACGGCGCCCCCGCGCCGCAGCCGGGCATCGGCCAATACGCCGCGGTGATGGGCCGCCACGAGCTGCGGTGGGAGGGGCATACCGAGTTCGTCAGCTACACGAGCTTCACCCCCGGCCGCCCGGTCCGCCCCTTCGACCCCGGCATGGCCGAGCTGTTCCCGCCCGAGTGGCAGGCCCGCGCGCCGGGCAAGCGCCTCGTCGCGGCGCTGATCGACGTCGAGCCGTTCCCCGACACCGACGCGGAGCTGGCCGAGCGGCTGGACGAATGGTTCGTTGTGGACGGGCTGACGGCGGTGCAGGTGCTCGACGGGGCCACGGTGATCGCCACCGACTTCCGCATCGATGCGGTGGGCTGGATGCGCTTTGCGGTCTTTGCCCGCGAGGGCGTGGGGCCGGAGCGGCTCGGGCGGGTGGTGCAACGGCTCACCGAGCTCGAGACCTATCGCGCCATGGCGATGCTGGGCTTTCCCCGGGCGCGGTCGCTCAGCGCGACGCTCAACGCGATCGACACCCAGATGGCGGCGCTGGTCGAGGGGCTGGGCGACGACGCCCGCCCGGCCGAGGCGGTGCTGCAGGATCTGCTGGCGCTGTCGGCCCGGCTCGAGACCGCGGCCACGCAGCACAACTTCCGCTTCGGCGCGACCCGCGCCTATGAGGCGATCGTCCACGACCGCATCGCCGCCCTGCGCGAGACCCGGTTCCAGGGCCGCCAGACGCTGACCGAGTTCATGTCCCGCCGCTTCGAGCCCGCGATGCGGACCGCGCGCTCGACCGAGGCGCGGCTGGCGGCGATGCTCGACCGGGCGGCGCGGGCGGGCGAGCTGCTGCGCACCCGCGTGGACGTGCAGCGCAGCGAACAGAACCAGGAGATCCTGTCGCGGATGGACCGACGGGCCGACCTGCAACTTCGCCTGCAGCACACGGTCGAGGGGCTGTCGGTGGTGGCGATCAGCTATTACGCGGTGGGGCTTTTGGGCTATGCCGCGGCGCCCTTGGCGCATGCGGCGGGGATCGACAAGACCCTGCTCGTCGCGGCGCTGACGCCGCTGGTGGTGGTCGCGGTGTGGCTGGGGATGCGCCGGGTGCGGGCGCGGCTGCACGATGCGGCGGGGCACGGCGATCTCTGACGGGGTTGCGCTGCCCCCCGCGCCGCGGGCAGTCTGCGGCCGACCGTTCCAGAGGAGAGTCCCCATGCGCCTTGCCCTGTCCCTCGCCGCGCTGCTGGCGCTTGCCGGCTGCGGCGTGCCGTTCGTGCCGTTCATCTGATGGGCGAGGACGTGCGGCGGCTGACGCTCTACGGGCTTGCGCATTGCTCGACCTGCCAGAAGGCGCAGGCGGACCTCGAGGCCGCGGGCTGGCAGGTGGCGTTCCGCGACGTGGCGGCCGAGCCGCTCTCCGAGGCCGAGCGGGCGCGGCTGGTCGACGAGTTCAGCGACAAGCTGGTCAACCGCGCGAGCCTGACGTGGCGGGGGATGTCCGAGGCCGAGCGGTCGATGGCGCCGGTGGCGATGCTCGGCGCGAAACCCTCGGTCATGAAGCGTCCCGCGATCGTCGCGGGCGACGCGCGGCTGCTCGGCTGGACGGCGAACGTCAAGCGGGCGCTGGGGGTGCCGGCCTGAGGGGGCGCGGCGCGCTCAGACGATGTAGCGGTCGCGGCGGTGGTTGATCGCGATCACGAGGTTCAGCACCGCCGCGCCGAGCGCCGACCAGGCCACCCGCTCCCACGGCATGAGGGCGAGGGCGGCCGCGAAGACGAGCGCGTCGAAGCCCATCTGCACCCAGCCGGCCTTGATCCCGAAGCGGTCCTGCACGTCGAGCGCCACGGCCCCGATGCCGCCGAGGCTCGCCCGGTGGCGGAAGAGCGCGAGCAGCGCCGCCCCGCAGACCAGCCCCGCGAGCACGGCGGCGGCGCCGGGGTGGATGGCCTGGAAGCCGATCAGCCGGGGCAGGGCGAGGCTGGTCGCCACCATGATCAGCACCGCCGCGACCGTCCGGCGCAGGAACCCCGCGCCGAGGCGGCGGTAGCCGAAGCCGTAGAATGGCAGGCTGAGGGCGAGGTAGACCGGCCCGAACGGAACCCCGGTCGCCTGCGCGACGAGCAGCGCCAGGCCGGCGAGCTGCCCGGTGATCAGCCCGGCCGAGGCCAGCAGATGCGCGCCGAACGCGGCCATGACCCCGCCGAAGAGGATGCCCTGGGCATCCTCGGCGCGGCTGTGGGGATGGGCGATGGCGGCGGGCGAGGTGGCGCTCATGGCCCGCGCGATGCCCCATCGGCGCGCGGTTGTCCAGCGGGGGGGGCGAGGCTGCCCCGCCGGGCGTTCCCTCACCCGCGGGCGTCGAGCCGCCCGATCCGCTCGGTCAGCAGGTCGAAGAAGCGCGGCGCGTCGAGATCGCGGATGAAGAGCGCGTTCGCCGGGCGCCCGGTCACGCCCCACCAGTCGGCGACGGTCATGCCGCGGGTGAAGCGGCCCTCGGTCTCGATCTCGACGTTGATCCGCCGGCCGGAGAAAATTTCGGGCGCGATGAGATAGGCGACCGCGCAGGGGTCGTGCAGCGGCGCCCCGTCGTGGCCGTATTTCGCCCGGTCGTAGCGCTCAAAGAAATCCGTCCAGCTCGCCACGACCTCGCCCACCCGGCCGCTTGCGCGCATCCCCTCGACCCAGGCACGGCTGGTGAGCGCGCAGTGGGTGACGTCGAGGGGCATGACGACGAGATCGACGCCGGCGGCAAAGACCTCGGCCGCGGCGAGCGGGTCAACGAAGATGTTGAACTCGGCCGCCGGGGTGACGTTGCCGACCTCGAAATAGGCCCCCCCCATCATGACGATGCGGCCGACGCGGGCGATGACGTCGGGTGCCTGCCGGAAGGCCGCGGCGATGTTGGTGAGCGGGCCGATGGGGACGAGGGTGACGCTGCCCGCGGGTTCGCGGCGCAGCGTCTCGACGAGGAAATCCACGGCGTGGCGGTCCTGCACGGGCATGGTCGGCTCGGGCAGGGTGATCCCGTCGAGGCCGGTCGCGCCGTGGACGTTCTCGGCGGTGACGAGCCGCCCCTCGAGCGGCGCGTTGCACCCGGCGTAGACGGGGATGTCGGGGCGCCCGGCCAGCTCGCAGATCGCGCGGGCGTTGCGCAGGGTGAGCGGCAGCGGCACGTTGCCCGCCACCGCCGTGATCCCCAGCACCTCGAGCTCGGGCGAGGCGAGCGCCAGCAGGATCGCCACGGCATCGTCCTGGCCGGGGTCGGTGTCGATGATGATCTTCTGCGCCATACGGGGTGGTCCTGTCGGTGGTGCCGTCGTGTCAGCGGCCCGGGCAGCATGGCGTGACGGGGCGGCGGGGGGAAGGGGGGGCGGGGGAAGGGTGTGGCTGAAGGCGCTGGGCAAGGGGGTGTCGCACGGCGCGGGCGCAGGGGTGGTGGACGGCGCGGAGGATCGGGTTTGAGGCTTACCCGCGAAGGGGAACCGAGCACACCATGCGCAAAGCGCGCCCTCTCGTAAGAGGCGCTCATCTCAACCGGGCCGCGCACCCGCGCTCTCTTGCGAAAACCCCGCCCGTCCGGCGCCCACCGCGCATGGCCGCGACCCCGCGCCCTGCAGGGGGATCCCCACCGTCCGGCGGTCATCGCGACCGGGCAGTCTCCCCGTGCAGAGCTACCGAAACCCCGCCCGGTCGGCGCTCACGGTGACCGGGGTCGCGCTCCTCGCGCTCTGCTGCGCAATGCACCGCTGGTCCGGCGATCACCGCGATTGGCCGTGCCATCGCGCTCTGCGGCGGAGACCCCGTCGGTCCGCCAGTCACTAAGACAGGGCCATGCACCCGTGCTCTGCTACGGAAACCCCGCCCAACCGGCGCTCACCGCGAATGGCCACGACCCCGTACCCTGCAGCGGAATAATCACCGTCCGGCGGTCATCGCGACCGGGCAGTCCCCCCATGCCGTGCTGCGGATACCCCGCCTGTGCGGCGCTTATGGCGACCGGGGCGCGCTCGTCACGCACCGCCGCACAATGTCCCGCCGGTCCGACGGTCACCGCGACCGGCCGTGCCCTGCGCCTTGCGGCAGAGAGCTCCGCCTGTCCGGCGGTCGCTGCGACCGGGCCAACCCTCGCCCTCTGCTGCGGAAAGCGCGCCCCCCGGCCACGCGGCGCTCAACCCCGAGGCCGACCTCCACCGAAACCGCTCCCACTCGCGCCGCCGCCCTCGCCCCGCGCTTTCACGCCCCCATCGCCATCCGCTCAGCGTGCACCGACTCCTGCGGGTCGCGCAGGACGTAGCCGCGGCCCCAGACCGTCTCGATGTGGCTGTCGCCCTTGAGCGCCTCGGACAGTTTCTTGCGCAGCTTGCAGATGAAGACGTCGATGATCTTGAGCTCGGGCTCGTCCATCCCGCCGTAGAGATGGTTCAGGAACATCTCCTTGGTCAGCGTGGTGCCTTTGCGCAGGCTCAGAAGCTCGAGGATCTGGTATTCCTTCCCGGTCAGGTTGACCGGCTTGCCGTCCACCTCGACCGAGCGGGCGTCGATGTTCACCACCATCTTGCCGGTGCGGATCACCGCCTGGCTGTGGCCCTTGGAGCGACGGATGATCGCCTGGATGCGCGCCACCAGCTCTTCCCGGTGGAAGGGCTTGGTCATGTAATCGTCGGCGCCGAAGCCGAAGCCGCGCAGCTTGATCTCGGTGTCGTCCGAGCCGGTCAGGATCAGGATCGGGGTGTCGATCCGCGAGACGCGGAGCTGCCGCAGCACGTCGAGCCCGTTCATGTCCGGCAGGTCGAGGTCGAGCAGGATCAGGTCGTAGTCGTAGAGCTTGGCCAGATCGACGCCTTCCTCGCCCATGTCGGTCAGATAGACGTTGAAATTGGCATGGTTCAGCATCAGCTCGATGCTGCGCGCCGTCGTCGGGTCGTCCTCGACCTGCAAGATTCGCATTTCCGTCCCCTTTCGGTGCCCTCTCTTTCCCGGCACCCTGCCCGAGGAATCGTTAATTTACGGTTAGCAGGTCAACAGAAATCTACCCCCGGTTGATCAATCCGGCGATTTGCGGCGGATGGCCTTGACCTTGAGCGCCGCCGCCCCCTCGCGCGCCACGGCGGCGATCCAGCAGTCGAGTTCCTCTTCGGTCAGGGCGTAGCGGTCGCTCGCCTCGTCGCGGCTGAGCAGCCCGTGTTCCACCGCCTGCACCACCACCGCCTTGCGCCGCGCCACCCAGCGGTCAGTGGTGCGCGGCAGGTCCGCACGGCTGAGGATCGAGCCGTCGGGGAGGGTCACGGTGCGCGGGCCGGGGGTCTTTCGGACGAACATGGCGGGCCTTTCGGATCGGGTGGTGAGGCGTTCCTGACACGGCCGCCGTTAAGGCCGGGTGAAGAACGGCCGTGGGGTTCGGTTGAAAAGCCGGGCATTTTCGCTATATCCCCAAGGTGGTGCGGCCCGCGCGGGCGCGCGCCCGATCAGCCGACAGCCCGGACCATCCCCGTGACCAGTCTTTCCCCGCGCCCCCCGGCGCCGCATCTCAATTCCCTGGGCTTCGCCCGCCCGCCCGCCGAGACGCGGGTGGTGGTGGCGATGTCGGGCGGGGTGGACAGCTCGGTCGTGGCCGCGATGCTCAAGGCCGAGGGCTATGACGTCATCGGTGTCACGCTGCAGCTTTACGATCACGGCGCTGCGCTGAAGAAGAAGGGCGCCTGCTGCGCCGGGCAGGACATCCACGACGCCCGCCGCGTGGCCGAGCGGATCGGCATCCCGCATTACGTGCTCGACTACGAGAACAAGTTCCGCGAATCGGTGATCGAGGAGTTTGCCGACGCCTATCTGGCGGGCGCCACCCCGGTGCCCTGCATCCGCTGCAACGAGCGGGTGAAGTTCCGCGACCTGCTGCAGACGGCGCGCGAGCTCGACGCCGACTGCATGGCGACGGGGCACTATATCCGCCGGCTCGAGGGGCCCGCGGGGGCCGAGCTGCACATGGCCGCCGACCCGGCGCGCGACCAGAGCTATTTCCTGTTCTCGACCACGCAGGAGCAGCTCGAGTTCCTGCGATTTCCGCTCGGCGGCCTCGCCAGCAAGGCCGAGACGCGGGCGCTGGCGCAGCAGTTCGGGCTGGTGGTGGCCGACAAGCCCGACAGCCAGGACATCTGCTTCGTCCCCGAGGGCAACTACGCCGCGGTGATCGAGAAGCTGCGCCCCGGCGCGGCCGAGCCGGGCGACATCGTCGATCTCGACGGCCGGGTGCTGGGGCAGCACCGGGGCGTGATCCACTATACCATCGGCCAGCGCCGGGGGCTGGGGATCGGGGGGCTGGGCGACCCGCTCTACGTCGTGCGGCTGGACGCCGAGACGCGCCAGGTCGTGGTCGGCCCGAAGGCCGCGCTCGCCACCCGACTGGTGCCGGTCGCCGAGGTGAACTGGATCGGCGGGGGCGCGCTCGGCGACGTGGCCGAGCGCGAGATCATGGTGCGGATCCGCTCGACCCGGCCGCCGGCGCCGGCGATCCTGCGCCCGACCGGGCCGACCACCGCGACCGTGGAACTCGCCACAGCCGAAGAGGGGGTCAGCCCCGGACAGGCCTGCGTCTTCTACGCCGCCGAGGGCACGCGCGTGCTGGGCGGCGGCTGGATCACCATCACCGAAACCCGCAGATCGGAGAGCCGCGGATGAGCGAGATCGGACGGATCGACCTGACGATGAACGACGGCAGCCATGGCTCGCTGGACGACTGGCGGGGCAAGGTGGTGCTGCTGGTGAACGTCGCCTCGAAATGCGGGCTGACGGGGCAGTACGAGGGGCTCGAGGCGCTCTATCGCGCGCGCAAGGACGACGGGCTCGTGGTGCTGGGCGTGCCCTCGAACGACTTCAAGGAGCAGGAGCCGGGGACGGACGCCGAGGTGCTGGCGTTCTGCCAGGGTACCTATGGGGTAACCTTCCCGCTGGCCGCGAAGACCCCGGTGAGCGGCGCGGCGCGGCATCCGCTGTATGCGGCGCTGATCGCGGCCGAGCCTGCGGCCGAGGGAGAGGGGCCGTGGCGCGAGAAGCTCTCGGGCTACGGGATCACCGCGAACCCTGCGCCTGAAGTGCAGTGGAATTTCGAGAAGTTCCTGATCGGCCGCGACGGGCGGGTGGTCGGGCGGTTCGCACCGGACGTGGCGGCGGACGACCCGCGGCTGACGGCGGCGATCGACCGGGCGCTGGCCGAAGCCTGAGGGCAGGAGGGGGCGCGGCCCCCTTTGGCCTTTCTGGGCTTTCTGGGCTTTTGTCCCGAAATAACTCAGCGCGACGGGCTTCGAGGTGTCTGGAAGCCCCTGTATTCCCGAGTGAAGAAGGGCACGAACAGAGCGCCCGCGGCGTCAGCTCGGTGTGGCCACCGTTCCGCGCAGCCGCGCGGGCAACATCCCCTCAGGCAGCCGCGGCGCTCTCGCGGATCCGGGCCACCATCGCGCGCACTCCGTTCGAGCGTTGGGCCGACAGATGCTCGTCGAGCCCCAGCCGCGCCAGCTCGGCCGCCGCATCGATGCGGGTGACCTCGGCCACGGGCACGCCGGCGTAGAGCGCGTGCAGCACCGCGATCAGTCCGCGCACGATCAGCGCGTCGCTGTCGCCCTGAAAGTCGAACCGCCCGGCCTCGATGCGCGGCAGGATCCAGACCTGGCTCGCGCATCCCTCGACCTTGGTCGCGGGCACCTGCAGGGCGGGGTCCATCGGCGGCATGGCGCGGCCCAGCTCGATCAGGTGGCGGTAGCGGTCCTCCCAGTCGTCGAGGAACTCGAAGGTCTCGGCAATCTCCTCGAAGGCGGCGGTGGCCATGGGCGGTCCTTTCGCTGATCCCGGGCTGTTAGCGTGCGGCGGCGCCAAGGTCAAAGCGGCGGCCAAGCTTTCCCTTGAGGCGCGGCGGTCCGATCGCCTAAGACTGGCGCGACGCTGAACATGAAAAGGCCGCGCGATGACCCGTCCCCTCTGGATCCTCTGTCTTTGCGCGGCGCTGGCGGGATGCGGCGACAGCAGCCTCAACCCGATGCGGTGGTTCGACCGCGGCGGCGCCCCGCGCGGGCCGCAGACGCTCGAGCCGCGCGGCGGCTATGCCGACACCGACCAGCGGCTGCCGGTCCCGCAGGTCCTCTCGGCCCGGTGGGAGCCGACGGTCGAGGGGCGGCTGCTGGTCGTTACCGCCATCGCGCCGACCAAGGGCTGGTGGGACGTGGCGCTGGTGACCGAGACGCCGCAGCCGGCGGGCCGGGTGCGGCCGGGGCCGGACGGGGTGCTGCGGCTGAAGCTGGTCGGCGCGCCGCCGCTGGCGGAGGACACCGCGGCGCGGACGCCGGCCCAGCCGGGGGCGGACACGCTGACCGTGGCCTTTCCGCTGAGCAATGCGGCGCTGGAGTGGATCGACTCGGTCACGATCAGCGCCGGGCTGAACGGGATCTCGCTCAAGGTCTGACGCAGGGCGCCAGCCGGCGGGGCGGGGCGGCGGGGCCGCCCGCGCTCAGCCCATCTGGCGCAGATAGGTCCAGGTGGGCACCCGGGCGTTGCGGGCGACCGACCAGCTTTCGGCGTCGCCGAGATAGGCGAAGCCCGCGTTGGTCAGCACCTTGGCCGAGCCGGGGTTGTCCTGAAACGCCTCGGCGAAAAGCGTCCGCGAGCCGTGCGGGTTGGCGTTGACCAGCGCCTGCACGGCCTCGGTCGCCAGCCCCGTGTTCCAGAAGCCCGAGCCGATCCAGAACCCGAGTTCGGATTGTTCGGGCTCGATCCGGGTCAGCGAGACGACGCCCAGCAGCTCGCCCAGGCCGGATTCGCTCGCGTCGATCGCCCACACGTCCTCGTGCCGGTCGGGTGACATGGCGCGGGCGACGTATTGCGCCGCGGCCCCGGGGGGCAGGGGGTGGGGGATGGCGCGGGTGCCGCAGGCCACCCGTCGGTCCGAACTGTAATGCTGGATCGGTCCCTCGTCCGAGACGCGCAGCGGGCGCAGCAGGAAACGCTCGGCCCGGATTTCGGGCTGGGTGGTGCCGATCAGCACAGCCTGGGTCATCGGGATCCTCCGGGGGGTGGCGTCCGCCGCGGCGGGGCGGCGGACGCGGGCGCGCGGTTGCGTGCGGGAATGGTGACCCGCGACGAACGCCATGCCGGAAAGCGCAAGGGGGACCGGCGCTGCCGATCCCCCTTGTCTGGCGTTCGTCGGCGGAGTTACTCGGCGGCCGGCGCGGCGGCCTGGACCGAGATGTAGGTGCGGCCCTTGAGGCCCTTGCGGAACGTCACGGTGCCTTCGGTCAGGGCGAACAGCGTGTGGTCGCGGCCCATGCCGACGTTCTCGCCCGGCCACCACTGGGTGCCGCGCTGACGCACGATGATGTTGCCCGGGATGGCCGACTGGCCGCCGAACAGCTTGACGCCGAGGCGCCGGCCGGCCGAGTCGCGGCCGTTGCGGGACGAGCCGCCTGCTTTCTTGTGTGCCATGGCTTACGCCTCCGTGCTTTCAGCGGCGGCCGTCTTGCGGGCGCGCTTGGGTTTCTCGGCCGTTTCGGCCGACTTCTCGCCCGCCTCGCCGGTCGCCACGCGGGCGGCCATCTCGGCCTGGTCGGACTTGTTCATCGCATAGCGGTCGTCGCCCTTGACGCGCGGGCCGTTGCCCGAGCGCGCGCCGACGGCGGCCTTGACGTCCGACGAGTCGGCGCCCGATTCGAGCAGGTCGGTGACGCGCAGCAGGGTCAGCTGCTGGCGGTGCCCACGGGTGCGCTGCGACGAGTGCTTGCGGCGGCGCTTGTGGAAGGTGATGACCTTGTCGGCCTTGATGGTGTCGATGACCTCGGCCACGACGCCGGCGCCGGCGACGAGCGGCGCACCGATGGTGCCGCCGATCATCAGGATATCGTTGAACTGGACCTTGTCGCCGGGCTCGGCGGCCAGTTTCTCGACGCGCAGCACGTCACCGGATTGAACCCGGTACTGCTTGCCGCCCGTCTTGAGGACTGCGAACATGATGTCGTCTTTCGTCTCTGCCGCGCCCTGTGGCCCCGGTTTCCCGGCGTTTGGCGGGGTCGCCCCCTTGCCTCGGACAGCGCACCCCGTGGGGGGTGATTGTGAAAAATGAATGGCCGGCCAAGGCGGGTGCCCGGCCGGTCCGCGGTTATATGGCGGATGACGGCGCGCGAGTCAACGTCCATCCCGCATCCGTCCCACATCGGGGCGGCGCGTCAGCCCTCGGCGCGGTCGGCCAGATCGAGCCATTCCTCTTCGGCCGCGGCCAGCGCCGCCTGCCGCTCGGCCAGCCCCTCGGAGGCTTTGGCGAACTTGGCGGGCGCGGTCTGGAACAGGTCGGGCTGCGACAGGAACTCGGACAGCTTGCCGATCTCGGCCTCGAGCCGTTCCATCACCGCCGGCAGCGCCTCGAGCCGGTGACGCTCGCTGAAGGTCAGGCCGTTGCGCGCCGCAGAAGCAGCCGCCGGGGCCGGCGCAGGCGCCGCCGGGCGGGCCTGGGCCGGGGTAACGGCCTCCGTAGGGGCAGGGGCAGGCGCATCCTCGCCCCGCTGAGCGCGGTAGTCGGTCCAGCCGCCGGCATAGATCACCGCGCGGCCGTCGCCCTCCATCGCCACGGTGGTGTCGGCCACGCGGTCGATGAAGTCGCGGTCGTGGCTGACCAGCAGCACCGTCCCGTCATATTCGCCGAGGATGTCCTGCAGCAGGTCCAGCGTCTCGATGTCGAGGTCGTTCGTGGGTTCGTCCAGCACCAGCAGGTTCGAGGGCCGGGCCATGATCCGCGCGAGCAGGAGCCGCGCCTTCTCCCCGCCCGACAGGCTGCCGACCGGCGCCCGGGCCTGGGCGTCATCGAAGAGGAAATCCTTGAGATAGGCCACCACGTGCCGCGGCTGGCCACGCACCATGACCTGATCCGAGCGCCCCGAGACCCGCATCTCGGGGTCGTTGGTCAGCGCCTCCCACAGGGTCTGGGTGTCGTCGATGGCGGCGCGGGCCTGGTCGAAGACGGCGATCTCGAGGTTGGTGCCGTGCGTCACCGTGCCGGTGTCGGGGGCTGTCTCGCCGGTCAGCATCTTGATGAGGGTGGTCTTGCCGGCCCCGTTCGGACCCACGAAGGCCACCCGGTCGCCGCGCATCACCCGCAGGTCGAAGGGCCGCAGGATCACCCGGTCGCCGAATTGCTTGCTGATGCCCTGCGCCTCGATCACCCGCTTGCCCGACTGGGTGCCGGCGTCGAGCGCCATCGCTGCCGTGCCCTGCCGGCGGATCTGCGAGGCGCGTTCGGCGCGCAGCGCAGCCAGCGCGCGGACCCGGCCCTGGTTGCGCTTGCGGCGCGCGCTGATCCCCTCGACCGCCCAGCGGGCCTCGGCCTTGATCTTTCGGTCGAGCTTGTGGCGGGCCTCGTCCTCGGCCGCCCAGGTCGTCTCGCGCCAGTCCTCGAAGGCCTCGAACCCCTTGTCCTGCCGCCGCACCTCGCCGCGGTCGATCCACAGCGTCGCGCGGGTCAGGCGGCGCAGGAAGGCGCGGTCGTGGCTGATGAGGACGAAGGCCGTGCGGGTCTCGGAGAGCTGCTGTTCCAGCCAGCCGATCGCCTGGATGTCGAGGTGGTTCGTCGGCTCGTCGAGCAGCATCAGGTCCGGCGCCTCGGCCAGAAGCCGGGCGAGCGCCGCGCGCCGCCGCTCGCCGCCCGAGGCTGTGGCAACGGGGCGGGCGGGGTCGAAGCCCAGGCCCTCGGCGGCGGCGGCGACGCGCCAGTCCTCGCCCTCGCCCAGGCCCGCGGCGGCAAACTCGCCCAGCGTCGCGAAGCCCGAGAGGTCCGGGTCCTGTTCCATATAACCGACGCGGGTGCCGGCGGGGACGATGACCTCGCCGCGGTCCGGTTCGACCAGCCCGGCCATGACCTTCATCAGCGTGGACTTGCCCGACCCGTTGCGGCCGACCAGCGCGACGCGGTCGCCCTCCTGGACGGTCAGCGAGAGGTCGTCGAACACCGGGGTGCCGCCGAAGGTCAGCGAGATGCCGGTGAGTTGCAGAAGCGGAGCGCGGGCCATGGCCGGGGCGGTTATCCCGCGCGCCGCCAGCCGTCAACGCGGCGCAGGCGACGGCGGGCGTTCATGCCGCCACCAGCCGCGCGGCGAGATCGTGCAGCGCGCTGCGATAGCCCGTGCGGGCCGAGGGCTGGTCGGGGTCCGAGGTGATCGCCACCGCCGCCGCCGGCGCGCCCCCCGCGGGCGGGAACACATAGATCATCTGCCCGCCGTAGCCCCAGCCATAGCGCACCGGCCGCCCCATGCCGAAGCGGCCGACCCGGCCGATGAACCAGCCGTAGCCGTAGGATTCGCCCGAGAAGATCGAGTTGGTGCGCGGCGTCCAGCTCTCTCCGATCCAGCTTGGCGGGATCACCCCGGCGCCGCCCCGCGCATAGGCGGTGCCGAAGGCCAGGAGCGAGCGGGTGGACATCGCCATCTCGTTGCCGCCCAGATAGATGCCCGGCGGGTCCTGCTCCCACCCGGTGATGGCGAATCCGGGGATCGCGCCCAGCCAGTCGCGGGCCAGCGCCAGCGTCGAGCGGCCGCTGGCGTGGGTCAGGATCGCCGAGACGAGATGCGACGAGGCGGTGGAATAGAGCATCCGGCCGCCCGGCTCGGCCTCGAACGGCGCGGCGAGCGCGGTGCGGACCCAGTTCCCGCTGCTCACCCAGCGGCCGTAGTTCGGCCCCGATTGGCGGCCCAGCCCCGCCTGCATCGACAGAAGGTTGCCGACCGTCACGCGGGCCAGCCGTGGGTCGGGATCGGGGGGCAGGTCGGCGGCGGGCAGCAGCGCCACGATGGGCTGATCGGCGCCGGCGATGACGCCGCGGGCGATGGCGATCCCGGCCAGCGCCGAGATCATCGACTTCGAGGCCGACTTGATGTTGGTCGGCCGGTCGGGGGTGAAGCCGTGGTAGCCGCGGGCGGCGATCTCGCGCCCGCCGTCGGGCCCGTCGCGCCAGACGGCGACGGCGCGCAGCTGGGTCAGCGCGGCGGCCTCGGCCAGCATGGCGTCGAGCGTCGCGTCCGCGGCCCGCACGAGCGAGGGGGCAGCGGTGAAGGCCGCGGCGGCTGCGATGAACCGGCGGCGGTCGGGGCGGGGGGATGTGGTCATGGCAGGGATATGGCACGCGCGCGGGGCGAAACAATCCGGCATAGCGAAACGATAAGGTATTGACCCGTGGCGGCGGCTGTTCCATTCAGCATCCGAGTAACCGACATAAGGACTCGGATATGAACCGCCTGCTGATCGCCGCGCTTGCCGGCACCACCGCGCTTCCCCTCGCCGCCGGGGCTGCTGCCGCCGCCGAGGTCAACATCTACTCGCACCGCCAGCCCGAGCTGATCCAGCCGCTGCTGGACGCGTTCACCAAGCAGACCGGCATCCCGGTCAACATCGCCTTCGTGGACAAGGGCATGGTCGAGAAGCTCAAGGCCGAGGGCGACCGTTCGCCCGCCGACCTGATCCTGACCGTGGACGTGGCGCGGCTGGGGCAGGTCAAGGACGCGGGCGTGACCCAGCCGGTCGAGGATGCGGCGCTGGACGCGGCCATCCCCGAGAGCCTGCGCGACAAGGATCACCAGTGGTATGGCCTGACCACCCGCGCGCGGATCGTCTATGCCAGCAAGGACCGCGTGGTCGACGGTGAGGTGACGACCTATGAGGATCTGGCCGATCCGAAGTGGAAGGGGCGCATCTGCACCCGGCCGTTCACCGACGACTACAACGTGGCGCTGACCGCCGCCTATCTCGCCCACCACGGCGAGGCCGACACGGTGAAATGGCTCGAGGGTGTGAAGTCGAACCTCGCCAAGAAGCCCGAGGGCAACGAC
This sequence comes from Paracoccus panacisoli, assembly GCF_042435015.1. Lineage (NCBI taxonomy): Bacteria > Pseudomonadati > Pseudomonadota > Alphaproteobacteria > Rhodobacterales > Paracoccaceae > Paracoccus > Paracoccus panacisoli. Next base: position 75,038 of record NZ_JBHMQU010000052.1, read on the forward strand.
CGCGGCCAGGTCAAGTCGATCTGGGCCAAGGAGTGCGACATCAGCCTGGGCAACACCTACTACATGGGCCAGATGCTCGCCGATCCCGAGCAGAAGGACTGGGCCGAGTCGGTCCGCATCGTGTTCCCGAAGTTCGAGAATGGCGGCACGCACGTGAACGTCTCGGGCGTGGCGATGACGAAATCGGCGCCGAACAAGGACGCCGCGCTGAAGCTGATGGAGTTCCTCGCCAGCGACGAGGCGCAGAAGATCTATGCCGAGACCAACAACGAGTTCCCGATCAAGGCCGGGGTCGAGCGGTCCGAGCTGGTCAAGAGCTGGGGCGAGTTCACCCCGGACAGCGTTGATCTGACCGAGATCAGCCGCCTGCGGCCCGACGCGCTGAAGCTGATCCAGCAGGTGGACGTGGACGGCTGAGCCGCCCCCACAGTTGACCGATCCGGCCCGCGCCCTGACCGGCGCGGGCCTTTTCGTGTCCGGGCCGCAGCTCCGCGCCCGCCGACTGGACCGGGACCGCGCCCGCGGTTAGACCTTTTCGCGGTGCCGCCCTCTCCGCGGCCGGACGAGGACGAGATGGCGGAACGGCGCACGGCATCAGACGGGGTGAGCGGCCTTGAGCCCGCGGCCGAGGCCGCCGCGCTGCGGGCCGAGCTGGATGCGGCGAACCTCGCCTATCACCGCGACGACGCGCCGCTGATGGACGACGCCGCCTATGACGCCAGGAAGCGCCGGCTGGCCTCGCTGGAGGCAGCGCACCCGGACCTGCGCCGCGAGGACAGCCCGACCTCGCAGGTCGGCGCCGCGCCGTCCGAAAAGTTCGCCAAGGTCCGCCACGCCCAGCGGATGCTGTCGCTCGAGAACGCCTTTGCGCCCGAGGACGTGGGTGAGTTCCTGTCCCGCATCCGCAGCTTCCTGAACCTCGGCCCCGACGCGCCGCTGGCGCTGACCGCCGAGCCGAAGATCGACGGGCTGTCGCTCTCGCTGCGCTACGAGGGCGGGCGGCTGGTTCAGGCCGCGACCCGCGGCGACGGCACCACCGGCGAGAACGTCACCGCCAATGCGTTGACGATCAAGGATATTCCCCAGCGCCTCGACGGGGCGCCAGAGGTGCTCGAGGTGCGGGGCGAGGTCTACATGAGCCACGCCGACTTCGCCGCGCTGAACGCCGAGGGCGCCGAGCGGGTGTTCGCCAACCCGCGGAACGCCGCCGCCGGCTCGCTGCGGCAACTCGATCCGGCCGTGACGGCGCGCCGCCCGCTCAGGTTCTTCGCCTATGGCTGGGGCGAGGTCTCGGCGCTGCTGGCCGACACCCAGTCCGGCGCCATCGCCCGGCTGGCGGCGCTGGGCTTTCCCACGACCGCGCCGCGGCTTTGCCACACGCTCGACGAGCTGCTCGGGTTCTGGGCCGAGACCGAGCAGGCGCGCGCGACGCTCGGCTTCGACATCGACGGCGTGGTCTACAAGGTCGACGACCTCGCGCTGCAGCAGCGGCTGGGGTTCCGCGCCACGACCCCGCGCTGGGCGCTCGCGCACAAGTTCCCGGCCGAGCTGGCGTGGACCCGACTCGCGGGCATCGACATCCAGGTGGGGCGCACCGGGGCGCTGTCGCCGGTGGCGCGGCTCGATCCGGTGACGGTGGGCGGCGTCGTCGTCTCGAACGCCACGCTGCACAACGAGGATTACATCGCCGGGCGCGACAGCCGCGGGGCGCCGATCCGCGACGGCCGCGACATCCGCGCGGGCGACTGGGTGCAGGTCTATCGCGCCGGCGACGTGATCCCCAAGGTCGCCGACGTGGACCTGACCCGGCGCACCAACCCCGAGCCGTTCGCCTTCCCCGAAACCTGCCCGGACTGCGGCAGCGACGCGATCCGCGAGCCGGGGGATTCGGTGCGCCGCTGCACCGGGGGGCTGGGCTGCCCGGCGCAGGCCATCGAGAAGCTGCGCCATTTCGTCTCGCGCGCGGCCTTCGACATCGAGGGGCTGGGCGCCAAGCAGGTCGAGGCGTTCTATGCCGACCCCGAGCTGACGGTGCGCGAGCCCGCGGACATCTTCACCCTCGCCGCTCGGGACGAGGGGCGGCTCGCCGCGCGCGACGGCTGGGGGCCGCGCTCGGCCGAGAACCTCTTCGCGGCGATCGAGGCGCGGCGCCACGTGCCGCTCGCCCGGCTGATCTTTGCACTCGGCATCCGTCATGTGGGCGAGGTGGCGGCGGGGACGCTCGCCCGCCACTACGGGACGTGGGACGCGTTCCGCGTCGATGTGGACGCCGCCGCCCCCGCCGCCGCCCGCCACCGCGCGGCCGAGGAGGCCGTCGCCGCCGAACGCGCCGCGGCGCAGGCCGAGGGCCGCCGCGCTGCCCTCGCCGCCGTGCGCAAGGCGGTGTGGGACGCCGCACCCTTGCCCGACGGGGCGCAGGCCGCGTGGAGCGAGCTGGTCGGCATCGACGGCTTCGGCGCGGTCGCCGCCGAGGCGCTGACGGCGGCTTTCTCGGCCCCGGCCGAGCGCGGGGCCATCGACCGGCTGCTCGCCCACCTGACCGTCGAGCCCGCGGCGGCGCCGCAGACCGCGGGCAGCGCCATCGCCGGGCTGACGGTGGTGTTTACCGGCACGCTGGAACGGATGACGCGGGCCGAGGCCAAGGCGCGGGCCGAGGCGCTGGGCGCCAAGGTGGCGGGCAGCGTCTCGAGCAAGACCGACCTTCTGGTCGCCGGTCCCGGTGCGGGCTCCAAGGCCACCCGCGCCGCCGAACTCGGCGTGCGGGTGATCGACGAGGACGAATGGCTGGCGCTCGCGCAGGGATGAGCGGCGGTGAGGCCCCCCGCGCCCCCGAGGGCGATCCTGCGGACGCCGAAGGCGAGGGGCTGACCGGCGCCGCGCCGCCCACGCCTCGGCCTCCGCCCAAGGGCCGCCCGCCGATCCTCTTCCCGCTCTTCGCCTCGGCCGAGACGCTGCCCGGCATCGGGCCGCGCGCCGCCGAGGCGCTGGCGACGCTCGCCATCACCCGGCCCCGCGACCTGATCTTTCACCTGCCCTCGGCCGGCATCCCGCGCCGCAGCGTGGCGCGGATCGCCGACCTCCGCCCGCCCGAGATCGCCACCCTCACCGTCCGGGTCGAGCGTCACGCGCCCCCCTCGGGCAAGGGGCGGCCGTGGCGGGTGATCTGCACCGACGCCGCGGGCAGCGCGGGCGACCTCACGCTGGTCTTCTTTCACGCCCGCGCCGCCTGGGTCGAGGCGCAGCTGCCGCCGGGCGCGGTGCGGGTCGTCTCGGGCAAGGTCGAGCTCTTCGACGGGCTGGCGCAGATGGTCCACCCCGACCACATCCTGCTGCCCTCGGACCCGGCGCCTGCGCCGTTCGAGCCGGTTTATCCGCTGGCTGGCGGCCTGACCCAGCGGACCGTCGCCAAGGGCGTCGCGGCCGCGCTCGAGCGGGTGCCGCCGCTCAGTGAGTGGATCGAGCCGTCGCTGAAGGCGCGCGAGGGCTGGCCGGACTGGGCCGACGCGCTCGCCACGGCGCACGCGCCGGGGGGGATGGGGGATCTCGCCGCCGGGGCGCCGGCGCGGGCGCGGCTCGCCTATGACGAGCTGCTGGCCCATCAGGTGACGCTGGCGCTGGTCCGCCGCGCCCGACGACGGGCGGCGGGGCGGGTCACGCAGGGCGACGGGCGGCTCGCCGCGCGGGTGCTCGCCGCGCTGCCCTATGCCCCCACCGCGGCTCAGACCCGCGCGGTGGCCGAGATCGCCGCCGACATGGCCCAGCCGCACCGGATGAACCGGCTGCTGCAAGGCGACGTGGGGTCCGGCAAGACGCTGGTCGCGCTGCTAGCGCTGATCCAGGCGGTCGAGGCGGGCGGGCAGGGGGTGCTGATGGCCCCGACCGAGATCCTCGCCCGCCAGCATCTCGCGGCGCTGGCGCCGCTGGCCGAGGCGGCGGGGGTGCGGCTCGCGCTGCTCACCGGCCGCGACAAGGGCGAGGCGCGGGCCGGGCGGCTCGCCGATCTCGCCGCGGGGCGCATCGACATCCTCGTCGGCACCCACGCGGTCTTCCAGCCCGGCGTCACCTTCCCCGACCTGCGCCTTGCGGTGATCGACGAACAGCACCGCTTCGGCGTGGCCCAGCGGCTCGAACTCGCTGCCAAGGGTCTGCGGCCTGACATGCTGGTGATGACGGCGACGCCGATCCCGCGCAGCCTTGCGCTGGCCCAATACGGCGACATGGACCTGTCTGTGCTGGACGAGAAGCCGCCGGGGCGGCAGCCGATCACCACCACGGCGGTCCCCGACACGCGGCTTGAGGCGGTGGTCGCGCGGCTGGCCGACGCGATGGATCGCGGCGCGCGCGCCTATTGGGTCTGCCCGCTGGTCGAGGAAAGCGAGCAGGTGGACCTGACCGCCGCCGAGGACCGCTATCGCGCCCTCGCCGCCCGCTTCGGCGACCGGGTGCGGCTGGTCCACGGCCAGATGCCGCCCGAGGCGCGGGACGCCGCGATGGCCGACTTCGCCGTCGGGCGGGCGCAGCTTCTGGTGGCGACGACGGTGATCGAGGTGGGCGTCAACGTCCCCGAGGCCACGATCATGGTGATCGAGCGGGCCGAAAGCTTCGGCCTTGCCCAGCTTCACCAGCTCCGCGGCCGGGTCGGGCGGGGGACCGGCGCCTCGAGCTGCCTGCTGCTCTATCACGAGCCGCTGGCCGAGTCAGGGCGGCGGCGGCTGCAGATCCTGCGCGAGACCGAGGACGGGTTCCGCATCGCCGAGGAGGATCTGGCGATGCGCGGCGCGGGCGACGTCATCGGCACCGCGCAATCGGGCCTGCCGCGGTTCCGCATCGCCGATCTGGAACGGCAGGCGGACCTGCTGGCGCTGGCCCGGCAGGACGCGCGGCTGTTGGTCGAGACCGACCCCGAGCTCGCCTCGCCCCGCGGGCAGGCGGTCCGCAACCTGCTGTGGCTGATGGAGCAGGACCGCGCTCTCGCGCTGATGGCGGCGGGCTGAGCGGTCGCGTTAAAAGTTCTTAAAATGTTCTTTACCGAATCGGCGGAACATGAGAACAAAAGGGCAACCGTTAACGAGAGGTGCCCGTGATGAGACCGACCGTGAAGCCGACCCGCACGCTGCCCGACCTGCCCGATGCCCTGGCCGACATGCTGGGGGTCGCCGCGATCGGCGTGGCCACCCTCACCGTGCTGTGGCTGCCTGCGCTGGCGGGTGTGTGAGGTCATGCAAGCTCGCTGACAGCTTGCCCTGCTCTGTTCTGCCCCGCGTCACCCCGAACGATCCGCCTGATCGTCGCCGGAGTCCCCCGGCCTCATGGTAGCGCGCAACTGGCCGGCCCTGGCAGGGGCCGGTCTTTTTCATTCCCGCGTGTCACCCGCAGCCGCCGCGGCCTCCTCGGCCGCCTCGGCCGCCGCCTGCCAGGCGAGCAAGATCGAGGCGTGGCGGTTGGGAAACTCGCGCGCCGCCAGCAGCGCCTCGGCGCCGTCGAAGGGCGGCGCGGGCGGGGCGGCAGCCTCGGCCAGCATGGCCCGCAGCGCGTCGCGGGCGCGGGCGAGCTCGGCCGGGGTGCGGCCCATGACCGCGCCGCCCAGCACCGCCGCCGAGGCCTGACCCAGCGCGCAGGCCCGCACCTCCTGCGCGAAGCCCACGACCCGCCCATCCGCCAGCACCACGTCCGCCGTCACGGTCGATCCGCATTGCGGCGAGCGGAAGCTGGCGCTGCCCTGCGGCGCGTCGAGGCGGCCCAGATGCGGGATGTCGGCCGCGAGCGCCAGCAGGCGGCGCGAATAGAGCGCCATCAGATCGTCGTCGGCCATGCGGTCCCCCAGTCTGCGGTTCCCCTGTCCCGGCGGCTTTCCCCGGCCGGTGCTGCGGTCTAGATAGGCACGCGGCCGCGAAAGGAAAACCGATGTTCGACCCCGCCACGCTGCGCTACGACGCCAACGGCCTGATCCCGGCCATCGCCCAGGACCATGCGACGGGCGAGGTGCTGATGCTCGCCTGGATGAACGCCGAATCCGTGGCCCGGACGCTGGCCGAGGGGCGCGCGGTCTACTGGTCGCGCTCGCGGCGGGCGTTCTGGGTCAAGGGCGAGACCTCGGGCCACACCCAGCGGCTGGTCGAGATGCGGCTCGACTGCGACCGCGACTGCCTGCTTCTGCTGGTCGATCAGGTCGGCCCGGCCTGCCACACCAACCGCCGCTCGTGCTTCTACACCGCCGTGCGCGAGGGCGCCGAGGTCGAGCTGTCCAGGCCGATCATCTGACGGATGTCCTCCGGCGTCCGCCCCTCGGCACGGTAGAGCGCGAGCGCGCGGGCGTCGTCGCGCTTGGCGAGGCGGCGGCCTGAGTCGTCGCGGATCAGCCGGTGGTGCAGATAGTCGGGCTGCGGCAGGTCCAGCAGCGCCTGCAGCAGGGCGTGGATATAGGTGGCGTCGAACAGGTCCTTGCCACGCGTCACCAGCGTGACCCCCTGCGCGCCGTCGTCCACCACCACCGACAGGTGATAGCTCGTCCCCATCCCGCGCCGGGCCAGCACCACGTCGCCGATCCCCGCCACCATGTCGGCCGCCGCGAGGCGGTGCGTGGTCCCCGGCAGCACCGCGCGGTCGTGAAAGCCGACGCCGTCCGTGCCGAGCCGGGCGAGCGCCGCACCCATGTCCAGCCTTATGGCGTCGTCGGGGCCTGCCTCCGACATCGGCCGCCCCCGGCAGGTGCCGGGATAGACCGGGCCGTCGGGGCCGATCACGGCGCCCTCCTGCGGGGCCGAGAGCGCCGCGGCGATGTCGGCCCGCCGGCAGCGGCAGGGGTAGGTCAGGCCCATATCCGCGAGGCGGTCGAGCGCGGCGCGGTAGGCGGGCAGCCGCTCGGACTGGCGCATGACCGGGGTGGGCCAGTCGAGGCCGAGCCAGCGCAGGTCGGTGTCGATCGCGGCCTCCCATTCGGGGCGGCAGCGGGCGCGGTCGATATCCTCGATGCGGAGAAGGAACCGGCCCGGCGCGGCATGGGCGGCGGCGGTCAGGGCGGCGAAGGCATGGCCGAGATGCAGCGGCCCGGTGGGCGAGGGGGCAAAGCGCGTGACCTCGCCCCCGGGGGTCATGCGGTGGCCAGCCAAGCGGCGAAGTCCTGCTTGGCGCGCTCGGTATAGGCCGGGTAGCGGTCCTTGCGACCGCGCCGCCCGCCCCTGGCCTCGACCGGCGGGAACAGGCCGAAGTTGACGTTCATCGGCTGGAAGCTCCTGGCCTCGGCGCCGCCGGTGATGTGGTGCACGAGCGCGCCCATGGCGGTCGTCTGCGGCGGCGGCCCGAGATCTCGCCCCAGCGCCTCGGCCGCGGCCATCCGCCCGGCGAGCAGGCCCATCGCGGCGCTCTCGACATAGCCCTCGACCCCCGTGACCTGGCCTGCGAAGCGCAGGTGGGGGTGGGCGCGCAGCCGCAGCCGGTCGTCGATCAGCGTCGGCGAATTGAGGAAGGTGTTGCGGTGGATGCCGCCCAGCCGGGCGAAGCTGGCGTTCTCCAGCCCCGGGATCATGCGGAACACCTGGGTCTGCGCGCCGTATTTCATCTTGGTCTGGAAACCGACGATATTATACAGCGTTCCCAGCGCGTTATCCCGGCGAAGCTGAACCACCGCGTAAGGTTTCTCGCCCGGATTGTGGGCGTTGGTCAGCCCCACCGGCTTCATCGGCCCGTGGCGCAGGGTCTCGCGCCCGCGCTCGGCCATGACCTCGATGGGCAGGCAGCCGTCGAAGTATCCGGCGGTTTCGCCCTCGTGGAACTCGGTCTTTTCGGCAGCGAGGAGCGCGTCGATGAACGCCTCGTACTCGTCGCGGGTCATCGGGCAGTTGAGATAGGCGGTGCGCTCGTCCTCGGTCTCGCCCTTGTCATAGCGCGACTGCCGCCACGCGACGCTCATGTCCACCGTATCGGCGTGGACGATGGGCGCGATGGCGTCGAAGAAGGCGAGCGCGTCGGCCCCCGTCTCGGCCCGGATCGCCGCGCCGAGCGCAGGCGAGGTCAGCGGGCCGGTGGCGAAGATCCAGCGGCCGTCCGGGGGCAGGGCGTCGACCTCGCCCGGCTGGAACGAGACCAGCGGCTCGGCCCGCAGCGCCGCGGTGACGGCGGCCGAGAAGGCGTCGCGGTCCACCGCCAGCGCGCCCCCCGCGGGCAGGCGGTGGCGGTCGGCCATCGCCATGATCAGCCCGTCCGCGGCCCGCATCTCCCAATGCAACTGCCCCACGGCGTTGTTTACGTCGTCGTCCGAGCGGAAGCTGTTCGAGCACACCATCTCGGCGCAGTCGCCGGTGCGGTGGGCGAAGGTGCCGACCTCGGGGCGCATCTCATGGATCACCACGGGGACGCCCGCGCGGGTGATCTGCCAGGCGGCCTCGGACCCGGCCATGCCGGCGCCGACGATATGGATGGGATCGCTCATGGGATGGACCTAGCAGCGCGGGGCGTCATGCAAAAGGGCGGCGCCGCGGCGCCGCCCCCTTCATGCCACCCGAAGGGTGGGATCAGTTCTCGACCGGGGCGATGTCGGGGCCCATCTCGGTGGTGGGCACCGTCTCGGAGGCCGCATCGTCTTCCGACCGCAGGCCCGAGGGCGCGGCGATGTTGGCGATGACGAAGTTGCGGTCGATGGTCGGCTTGGCGCCGGCGGGCAGCTGCACATCGTTGATGTGGATCACGTCGCCGATCTTCTTGCCGGTCAGGTCCACCGTGATGTGGTCGGGGATGTCCGACGCGGTCACCACCAGCTCGACCTCGGGGCGCACCACGACCAGCGTGCCGCCGCGCTTGAGGCCGGGCGAGTCCTCGTGGTTCTCGAAGGTGACGTGGATGAACAGGTTCACCCGCGTGTTCCGGTGCAGGCGCATCAGGTCGATGTGGGTCGGCAGGTCCTTGACCACGTCGCGCTGGACGCCGCGGCAGATGACGCGCACGTCCTCTTGCCCCTCGACCTTGAGGTTCCAGAGCGTCGACATGAACCGCCCGGCGCGCAGCTTGGTCAGCAGGGGGTTGAAGTCGAGCTGGATCGGCATCGGGTCTTTCCCGTCGCCGTAAACGATACCGGGCACCTTGCCTTCGCGGCGAGCTTGGCGGGCGGCCCCCTTGCCTGTCCCCGCGCGTGCCTCGGCCACCAGATCAGGGATCTCTTTGGCCATTGCTGTATTCCTCTTGCATTGCATGAACCGGCCGCCTCCAAGGGTGTCTTGGCCGGAAGCGGGGCCTATAGCGCAGGCCGGGCGGATTGAAAAGCCGCAACATCCCGGCGGGGGGCCGGTCGCGCGGCCCCGGGGAAACCGCGGCCGGGCGGGGGCGTTGGCTCGGCGAACCGACCAATGCGAAAGGGAAACGTCATGGCCTGGATCGAGACCGACGACGGGGTGGGGCTCTACACCAAGGACTGGGGGCAGGGACAGCCGGTTGTGCTGATCCACGGCTGGCCGCTTTCGGCCGATTCGTGGGAACATCAGGCCCGCGCGCTCGTCGAGGCGGGCTACCGCGTGGTCAGCTATGACCGGCGCGGCTTCGGCCGCTCGGACCAGCCGTTCGAGGGCTACGACTACGATACGCTCGCCGACGACCTGTCCGCGGTGATGGACGCGCTCGAGCTCGAGGATGCGACGCTCGTCGGCTTCTCGATGGGCGGCGGCGAGGTGGCCCGCTACATGAGCCGGCATGAGGGTCGCGGCGTGGCACGGGTGGCCTTCCTCGCCTCGGTGGCGCCGGGGCTGCTCAAGTCCGCCGACAACCCCGACGGCGCAACGCCCGAGGTGCTTGCGCAGATGAAGGCGGGGATGACGCAGGACCGCCCGGCGTTCTTCCGGAGCTTCCTCAAGGACTTCTACGGCGTGGGCACGTTCCGGCGCCCGGTCAGCCAGGCGGTCGTGGACTGGAGCTGGGGGATGGCGATGCAGGCGAGCCCGCTGGCCACCACCGCTTGCGTCGATGCCTTCGGCACCACCGACTTCACCGCCGACGTGGCCGCGATCACCTGCCCCGCGCTGATCATGCACGGCACCGCGGACGGGGCGGTGCCGCACACCGCCGCCGGCTTGCGGCTGTCGAAGATGCTGCCGCAGGCGCGCTACGTCGAGCTCGACGGCGCCCCGCACGGCATCCTTGCCACCAACGCCGACGAGGTGAACGCGGCGCTGCTCGACTTCCTCGCGGACGGGTAGGGCTCAGGCGTAGTCCGTCGCCCAGTTGGCCGGCACCATGACGTTGTGCCGGCCGACCTGCTTGATGTCGCGCTCGCCGCACAGCGCCATCGTGGTGTCCAGCTCCTTGCGGATCACCTCAAGTGCGGCGGTCACACCCTTTTCGCCCATCGCGCCGAGGCCGTGGATGAAGGCCCGGCCGATCCACGTCGCGTGGGCACCGAGCGCGAGCGCCTTGAGCACGTCCTGCCCCGAGCGGATGCCCGAATCGAGGTGGATCTCGACCTGGTCGCCGACCGCCGCCACGATCTCGGGCAGCACCCGGATCGAGCTCAGCGCGCCGTCGAGCTGCCGCCCGCCGTGGTTCGACACCACGATGGCATCGGCGCCGAAGTCGGCGGCGATCCGCGCGTCCTCGGCGTCGAGGATGCCCTTGAGGATCAGCTTGCCGCCCCAGAGGTCGCGGATGCGGGCGATCTTCGTCCAGTCAAGCTGCGGGTCGAACTGCTCGGCCGTCCAGCTGGAGAGGTTGGCGGTGTCCGTCACCCCTTTGGCGTGGCCGACGATGTTGCCGAAGAACCGCCGCTTGGTGCGCAGCATCTCGAGCCCCCAGCCCCAGCGGGTCGCCAGATCGGCGATGGACGAGGGGGTCAGCTTCGGCGGCGCGCTGAGCCCGTTCTTGAGGTCCTTGTGCCGCTGCCCGAGGATCTGCAGGTCGAGCGTCAGCACCAGCGCCGAGCAGCCGGCGGCCTTGGCGCGGCCGATGATCCCTTCCAGAAACTCCTGATCCTTCATGACGTAAAGCTGGAACATGAAGGGTTTTTCGGTGTGCGCGGCCACGTCCTCGATCGAGCAGATCGACATGGTGGAAAGGCAGAAGGGCACGCCGAACTTCTCGGCCGCCCGCGCCGCCTTGATCTCGCCATCGGCGCGCTGCATCCCGGTCAGCCCGACGGGGGCGAGGCCCACCGGCATGGTGACGGGCAGCCCGACCATGTCCGAGGCGAGCGTGCGCCCCGACATGTCCACCGCCACCTTCTGGCGCAGGCGGATCTGGGCGAAGTCGGTGGTGTTCTCGCGGAAGGTCTGCTCGGTGTAGCTGCCCGACTCGGCGTAGTCGTAGAACATCCGCGGCGTGTGCGCCTTGTGCAGGCGCTTGAGGTCCTCGATGCAGGTGATGACGGGCATGGGCGAGGGCCTCCGGCTGGGGTGTTACGTTGCGTCGCGGTCTATCCGGGGTTGCAGCGCGCGGCAACGGGATCGGTCGTGCCGGGCGGACAGGGGGGCAGGGGGGCCGGGGTTGCGCCCACCGGCTGCTCCGAGAGCGCGCGGGCCCGCTCGCGCAGGGCGCGGACGCGGGCGGCGGTCTCGGGGTCGGCGGCGGGGTCAGTGGTGGCATCCGGCGCGGGGGGTGTCGCGGAGCCCGTGCTCGGGGCGGCCGGCGCGGCGGTTGCGGCGGCGCCCGTGGTCGGCGCGGGAGTGGGCG
>NZ_JBHMQU010000053.1:0-5101 GCF_042435015.1 Paracoccus panacisoli
CCGACGGCGCGGCCGGGAAACGCGGGCGCGCCTCGGGATCGCGCGCGGCGAAGTCGTCCGCGGACGGGGCCGGGCGGAAGGGCGCGCGAGCGGCGGCTGAGGCCGACGGCGCGGCGGCGGCGCGCGGGGCAGGGACCGCTGAGGCGAAGGGTGGTGGCGAGACGGCCGGACGGCGCGCCAAGGGACCGGCCAAGGCGGACGGTGCCGCGACGAAAGCGGGGGGTGAGACGAAACGCCGCACTGCAGCAAAGTCGGATGCTGCAGCTGCGAAGGCAGCGACCGCGACGGCTCGAGGCGCGCGCGGCGCGGCGGGCGAATCACGGCCTTCGACTGATTCTCAACCTCAGCGGTCGGGCGACGAGGCCGCCGCGAAGACCGCCAAGCGGGACACGGAACGGACCGAGGAACGCGCCGAGACCGCCGCCGAATCCCAGCGCGCGCCGCAGTCCGGCCCCGACGGCTACCGCGGCGACATGGCCACCGCCGCCAGCACCCTCGCCGCCACGGCGCCCGCCGACGACGAGGCCGCGCGCAACCCGCTCGCCATCGCCGGTCTGCCGGCCCGCCTCGCCGAGAACATCGAGCGGATCGAGGCCCTGGGGCAGCGGCTGCTGGCCGCGATGGCGGCCAAGCCCATGCACAGCCCGGCCGTCGAAGGCCCGGGGCCCGAGCTTTACGGCTCGGTCGCGCAGGCGTGGCTGAAGCTTGCGACCGAGCAGCCGGCGCGGCTGATCGAGCAGCAGGTCCGCTACTGGGGCGAGACGCTGCGCCATGTCGCGGCGGCGCAGGGCGCCTTTGCCCGCAACCTCGCCGCGCCCGAGACCGACACCCCGCCCGACCGGCGCTTTAAGAACCCGCTGTGGACCACCAACCCGTTCTACAGCTTCGTCATGAACCAGTACCAGATCAACGCCGAGGCGATCCGCAAGGCGGCCGCCGATCTGGACATCCCCGACGAGACCGACCGCCGCCGGATCGACTGGTTCACCCGCCAGATGATCGACATGCTGGCGCCGACGAACTTCCTCGCCACCAACCCCGACGCGCTCGAACGGGCGATCGAGACCGAGGGCGAGAGCCTCGTCCGCGGGCTCGAGAACCTGGTGCGCGACATCGAAGAGAACCGCGGCGACCTCGTCGTGTCGCTGTCGGACCGCAGCGCCTTCCGCGTCGGCGAGAACATCGGCACCACGCCGGGCGAGGTCGTCTATCGCACCCCGATGCTCGAGCTGATCCAGTTCCGGCCGACCACCGAACAGGTGCACCGGACCCCGGTCATCGTGTTCCCGCCGTGGATCAACAAGTACTACATCATGGACCTCAAGCCGCAGAACAGCCTGCTGCGGTGGATCGTCGAGCAGGGCTACACGCTCTTCGTCGTGTCCTGGAAGAACCCCGGCACCGAGGCGGCCGAGCAGTCGATGGACGACTATGTGTCGGCCTATCTCGACGTGGTCGGCAAGGTGCTCGAGCTGACGGAGGAGCCGCAGCTCAATGCCGTCGGCTACTGCATCGCGGGGACCACGCTCTCGACCACGCTGGCGCTGATGCAGCAGAAGGACGACGACCGGATCAAGTCGGCCACGCTCTTCACCACGCTGACCGACTTTTCGGACCAGGGCGAGTTCACCACCTTCCTGCAGGACGATTTCGTCGGCGGGATCGAGGACGAGGTGGCGCGCACCGGCTATCTGTCGGCGCAGCTCATGCAGCGGACCTTCAGCTTCCTGCGCGCCAATGACCTGGTGTGGGGGCCGGCGATCCGCAGCTACATGCTGGGCGAGGCGCCGCCGGCGTTCGATCTTCTCTACTGGAATGGCGACGGGACCAACCTGCCGGGCAAGATGGTCACGCAGTATCTGCGCAACCTCTGCCAGAAGAACGCGCTCGCCGGCGAGGGGTTCGAGATCCTCGGCCACACGCTGCACCTGCGCGACGTGAAGGTGCCGATCTGCGCCGTCGCCTGCGAGGCCGACCACATCGCCCCCTGGCTGCACAGCTGGAAGGGCGTGGCGCAGATGGGCTCGGACGACCGGCGGTTCATCCTGTCCGAGTCCGGCCACATCGCCGGGATCATCAACCCGCCGACCAAGGTGAAATACGGGCACTACACCTCGGACGCCGGGTTCTCGGGCAGCGCCGACGACTGGCGCAAGGCCGCGCAGTACCACGAGGGCAGCTGGTGGAACCGCTGGGGCGACTGGCTGGCCGAGCGGTCGGGTCCGATGGTCCCGGCCCGCACGCCCGCCGAGTCGCTCGGGCCGGCGCCGGGAACCTACGTGCTCGAAAAGGCTTGATTGTTTGCCCGGGCCGGCGCGCCGGCCCGGGTTTCCCCAAGCTGCGGCGCGCGCGTGTGCGGCAAACGCGGCGGGGACGGGAGAGGGGCAGAAGTATTTTGCTGCACCGCAGCAAACCCTGTTGAAATGCTGCGACGCAGCATTTATCAATGAGTGCAGACGACAAACCCGCGACCACCACGCTTACGAGGATGACTTCGATGGCCAAGACCCCCGACTTCACCAAGCCGTTCCAGGACATGATGCAGAACTTCCCGGTCGACACCTCGTCGATGACCGAGGCGTTCAAGACCCAGTCGCAGCTGGGCGAGAAGATGACCCGCGTGGCCCTGCAGGCCGCCGAGCGTTCGACCGAGATCTCGGCCGCCTGGGCCAAGGACACCATCGCCCGCATGGGCGAGCTGGCGACCTCGAAAGAGCAGCCGGCCGACTATGCCAAGGCGATGTCGGACTTTGCCTCGGCCGCCGCGGAACTCGCCGCCGAGCACATATCGGCCTATGCCGAGGTGGCCAAGCGCGTGCAGATGGACACCGTCGATCTGCTGATGAACGCCGGCAAGGAAGCTCAGGGCGACATGCAGCGCATGGCCGACACCGCGGCCCGCAACGTCCAGGACGCGACCCGCAAGGTGCAGGACGCGGCCGCCGAGGCGACCAACAAGGCCAAGGGCTGAACCAGACCCGTATGTACGGCGGCTCGCCCGGACGGGCGGGCCGGCCCGGTTCACGAGGACGCGCGCCCCCGCAAGGGGCGCGTTTTTCTTTTGCAATTGCAACGCTGCGGCCGCAAACTTTCCGCAATTGCACAGGACGCGGCCCATGCCCCCCGAGAAGCCTACCGAGACCGACCAGCCCCCCCAGCCGCTGCTGATCAAGCGCTACGCGAGCCGCCGGCTCTACAACACCGAGAGCAGCGACTACATCACGCTGGACGAGATCGCCCGGGTGATCCGCGAGGGGCGCGAGGTGCGGATCGTCGACCTGCGCTCGGGCGACGACCTGACGCGGCAGTACCTGCTGCAGATCATCGCCGAGCACGAGGCGCGTGGCGAGAACGTCCTGCCGGTCGATGTGCTGACCGACCTCGTGCGCAGCTACACCGCGCAGGCGCAGTCGGTGGTCCCGCAGTTCCTGGCCGCGAGCTTCGAGATGCTGCGCGACGGGCAGTCGAAGCTGCTCGAGCAGATGACGAGCCTGCAGCATCCGATGGCGTCGATGCCCGGCTTCGCCGAGATGCAGCGCCAGCAGCAGGCCTTCCTGAGAGCGATGATCGGCGGCTGGTCCGGCAGCAGCGGTCCCGCGCCGGACGACGAAGAAGGAGAGGCGGCTTTGGCGGATCCTCAGCCTGGGAAGGGCAAGCTGAAGCCCGACTCCCGGTCCGCCTCCGCTGAGGCCGAGGAGATCCGCCGACAGCTTGCTGCGCTACAAGATCGGATTTCTCGGCTTTAGCTGGACGACATTTTTTCAGAGCGGCTGACGAGACTGTTGATGCTAGGCGCAACGAGCCGACATATTTTAGCCCGCGGCAATAAACGCAGCTTCATCGACTGATCGGCGAAAGGCGAGGTTGACGCGTGCAGTGCAATCCTAGTGATAATGGCTAGGAATATCTAAATTTTAAGTGAAGATAGTGACTCTATTGGCTGCGGCACCGCTACAGCGAATCATCCGCTATGCTCTTTTTGATAATTTGGTGCTGGAGGAGCTAGGTTGTGCTCGCCTGCCCAAAACATCTGGCGTGTTTCAGGCGCAAACAAGAGTAAAATAAGATTACGATAGGCCCAGCTGCTGTAAGATCGTCGGGGCGTCGCTTAATTTGGGTTTCTACGCAAGGAGACAGGGGAAACCGTCCGGTCAGGCCCTTGCATTTAAGAGAAATTTAGATGTTGAATTGCGGATTGGCGTGTTAATAACTTCGGCCGTGCGAAGGTTTCCACAGGCATCCCAGACTTCAACACACTTCTGTCCGCAGAAAAAAGCATCGAGGAATGTGTCGGTGCATAGCCCAGTAATATAGCCCTCCCTGAACGCCGGTTGAACGAACCTACGCACGACCTTCTTTACCTTGCGCAAGAGTCAACGTAACTCAATCCTAGATCTGACCCCTGCCGGCCTTCCCCATGGGGCGGGACTATCGGGGTGCTCAGTAATCTAAACTGGGCTTGCGGCAGCGGCTGGAACGCGGCGAGCGCTGCCACGCTCGCCGATCTTGCCGCCGACGAGGGCCTCTTCGACCGCGATGTCAGTTGTTCTCCTGCGCCTCGCATGGTTGGCACCCGAGCTGCTCGAGCAGCTTGCCACCCACGCGAGCCCTCTAGGATCAGCATCTATGATCTGCATTTCTTGGTCGCCGTGCCGTGGGACGAGCAGCCGGCGCGAGGATTCGACTGAGACTCACTGAAAGCTCGCTCGGTAAGACGTCAGAGTAAGCGGGACATGGGCATTAAGCAGAGGGCACAGTTCGGACGCCGTAAGCTCCCGTGATAAGTTCCACCGCCGGACCAGCTTCCATTCCACGCGCGGTTCCTCGGCCACGGCCAGTTGATTGCGCGTGGTATGAACTGGTCCCAGCCCTTCGTTGTCTTCGCCTCGATAAGCCGCCACAGGCCGTCCCGCTCGAAGCTGGCAATATCTTAGCCGGCTCCGTCCCTGTCCTCCTCCCACACCCAGTGAACCTCGAGCGCGAGTGCTGTGACCCCCGATAACTCTTCCATCTGATGCTAGAGTCCGGCCCAATGAGCGGACCGGACATGAAGAGATCGAAGTTCACCGAAGAGCAGATCATCGCGATCCTGCGGGAGCAG
>NZ_JBHMQU010000054.1:0-16160 GCF_042435015.1 Paracoccus panacisoli
TCCATAGTGGACACTATCGATCACTCTCTTACCGTGGCAGAGCAGTCACGCCGGACGGATACCTTCATCCGGGAGCGGGCGTTCTACAAGCAGGAGAAACGCCGCCCGCTCTGCGGCGTGGAAGCGGCCGTGCCCTGGAGTTTCATGGCCCTCTACGCCGCCTCGATCCTCATTACCCTGATCTTTTCACTCGGCTGAACGGCGGAGCCTGCGGATAACCCGCCCCGTCAATCGCCTACGCCGAATTGCTGCTTTAGGAAGTCGATCGTCTTTGGATCACGCAGCTTGCAGACAATGTTCTGGTTGGCGAACAGCCCGTCCGTCCATTTCGCCTCTTTGAGAGGCAGGGCCTTCAGCCACTCCACGCCGACCACATGCTCGGCAAGCATTGGATCGTCGCGATCACGTGCAAGATTGGGCTGAGCCAAAGGCTGGCTGAGGAGGGGCCCCTGTGGCGTTTCGAAGTCTCGCGCCATGACCACTGTCGAGGTCACCTTGCCATAACCCACGTATCCGGCTTGCTTCTGATAAGCGACGACCGGGTCGCCAACCTGCAGGCGCTGCAAAGGAGCGGAATACTTCTGCCCGCCGCCAGCAGCCAGGAAGCCGTACCGGCGCATGTCGTCCCAAGCGCGGTGCGCACCTTCTCCTACGTTGACGTACCACAGCCCGGACCACGGTGCCTGTACCCGCGTCTCGGATCGCTCAGCGACCTCAGCCTGGTCGAGCAGCCAGTCCGTTGCCAAAAGCGTTCGTCCCTCGTGCTCGAAGACAGAGAAGAAGGCCGTGTTGATTGCGACCCCGTGGGTTTCGGACAGGTAGCGGACAATGCGCTGTGACGAAGCATCGAAGGCGCTCGCAACGATTACCATCGTGTGGGTTTCGTTGAGCGTCTGCGGCAGCGCACTGCCGAAGCGTTCGTGAAACGCAGTGTCGAGTGCTCTCTTGAGATGGCCCGTCGCCAGATCATGGACCTGCCGAGTGGTTAGGGCTGCCACCCAGCTGGCATAATCAAGAACCTGCGCGATGATCTCGCGCGGGGTGCGGTCGCGCTTGAGTTCGACGATGACCAGATTGCCGTCGTTATCGATGCCGAGAAGGTCTATCCGCCCGCCGAACTCGGTCACGACCTGACGGCCAATGATGAGGACGTCGAACCCAAGCAGATCCGGCTGCCGCTCAAGCCATCCCTCAATCATGCTTTCGTTAGCGAGCCTGCCCCGCGAGACAGGCTCCAGCGAGTCGCCTGCAAGACGGTAAAGCCGCGTCATCCCACGCTTGCCTTCCGTCCGCGCTTCGTCTTCGGCGCCGCGGCGCGTTCGGCCTTGATCCGCTGCAACAACACGCTAGCGGGTTCATCATCGGGATCTTGCGGCACGAGTTCGCCTCGAAATGCATTGGCGAGCACAGCTTGATCAAGATGACCGATCAGCTGGCGAGCACGAGTGGTGTCGACGGAAAGCCGGTCAATCCAGGTGAAGGCAGCTTCAATACGTCGAACTAACTCATCCTGCTCTGCTCTCGAAGGTAGAGGCACTTCCATAGGGCGTACATCACCAACATTTATCCCCCGAACCGCAACGCCCTTCTGGTTTGCCAAAAAATATGCCTGCGCGAAAGGGCTGAGAAGATACCAGAATATATACTTGGTGTTAACGGCCGGGAGGACCGCAATCCTGACGCTATCTTGGGTAATATTGCCGTTATCTAAATCAGGGGGGACGGCGGCAATTCGTCCCACTGTTCCCCTGATGGTCAACAGAATGTCGCCTTTTCGGATCGTTGAGCGCCTGTACTGTTCGTGAATTGCAGCAGAGGTCTTCCGTATCGTACTCAAGTGGATCCGTTCGTTCCGGATATTCATGACCTTCACATACGGAATGCCATCTTCTACATGCGGTCCCGGCTTTAGAATACCGTACTGGATAACCCGAGTTGGGTCAGTAATATTTTCTAGAGTAGTCCACGCCCAACTGGAAGGGAGTGAGCCTAGATCAACAGCCACTCGGCTGCCCGCTGCGGCCACATCTTTAAAGAACCTAGAACGTGTCTTGGCGACAACAAGCGATGAACGTGCGGCTGCAACCTCGGTTAGAGTGTCGTCTGGAGAGATAGGATCGCAGTTCATTCGCCACTCCCGCGTCAGATCACCTCGAAACGCCGCTGCCAATACGGCCTGTTTGTATTTTTCTATGAGGCGGGGGATGTGGTCGAGGTGATCACGGGCGCGCCGAGACTTGCCCGAAAGGCTGTCGATCTTCGCTACGATCCGCCGCTGCTCAGGGAGCGGTGGTACGTCTATAGGCATAGACTTCAGATCGGAGCCGCGCAGGTTGTTGATGCTAATGCCGAGCGCCACTCGTTCTACATAGTTTCGGTAAGCTGGCGTGCGTGAAAACAAGGACAACCATGGTCCTAAATCTTCTACTCTCGGTCTTGCTACCGTACAGAATGCACCGAACGCGTATTGCGAGTGCTCGGTACTGGCAGTCGCAGCCTTGCCAACCACTGTACGTGAACCGGAGGAAGTGGCGATTAGCAGATCGCCGGAACGCAGGTACTGGTTTGGCGATACATAGCTGGATGGGACGTACACAAGATCATCAGCTCTGATTTTGCCGTCGGCAATGTTGTTCGCTCGAAGTACTGGGACTAGTCCGTCTGCCCAAACGGAAGATGCATCCGACTTATTGTAGGTCACTCCGCGCACCGAATGAAATAGAGCATCTCCCTCGGCAACACTCCAGGCGTCAGGCAAGTCGCTCATTCTGCCGCCTCGACGATCACAGCGCCTTCCGCGCCTTCCACGCCCTCCGTCTCGATCTCCTCCGACAGCGCCTCGATCTCCTCCAGGGCGGCCTTCAGATGCCCGATGATGGCGGCGGCGATGTCTTCGGGCTCGGTTAAAGCCTCCTCAGCCTCGGCTTCGGTGTCGCGCAGCCAGGCGATGTCGAGGTTGTCGTTGCGGGTCGCAATGGCTTCGCGACTGAACCGCCGCCAGCGGCTCTCCTCGCCCTGATCCTGCCGCTCAGCCTTGCCGTTTGGATCGCCGCCATAAGCGATCTCGAAGCCGGCAAAGTTCGCGACCGTCAACGGCCGGGTCTTGCCGAATGCTAGCATGTTGGCGCGCATGTCGTAGACCCAGACAGCGCTTGTGTTGCCCTTGTCCGTCTGGCCGCGCTGGAAGAATAGGACGTTCGTCTTCACGCCCTGTGCATAGAAGATGCCGGTGGGCAGACGCAGGATCGTGTGCAGGTCGCACAGGTCCATCAGCCAGGTGCGCAGACGGCGGCCCGTGTTGTCCTCGAACAGCACGTTGTCGGGCACGACCACGGCCGCGCGGCCGCCTGGTTGCAGGGCGCGAACGATGTGCTCGACAAAGGCCAGCTGCTTGTTCGAGGTGTCCGCCGTCACCGAGAAGTCTGAGCGTGTCGGCCGGCCGCCGCCCTTTTTCGTGCCGAAAGGCGGGTTCGTCAGGATCAGGTCGGCCTTGGGCAACGCCTCTCCGTCCGGCGACAGGGTGTCGATGTTCTCGACGCCGCCCTCGATCCCATGCAGCAGCAGGTTCATCATGCAGAGCCGGTGCGTGTCGGGCACCAGTTCGCCGCCAACAAAGGCGCAATGGCGCTGGAAGCGGGCCTGCGCCTCGGAGAGCGTGTAGAGGTCGTCGGTGTGGTCCTTGATGTAGCGGTCGGCTGCGACCAGAAAGCCCGCCGTTCCTGCCGCGGGATCCTGCACGACCTCTCCCGGCTGCGGCTGCATCAGGCGTACGATGGCATCGATGAGCGGACGCGGCGTGAAGTACTGCCCAGCGCCTGACTTCTTGTCGGAGGCGTTCTTTTCCAGCAAGCCTTCGTAGAGATTGCCCAAGCCCTCTTCGCGCGCAGAGAACCAGTCAAGCTGGTCGATGTTCGATGTCAGCGCCTTGAGGTTCGTGGGCTTCCTGAGACGGGTCTGCGCGTCGGTGAAGATGGCAGCAACAAGATCATCCTTGGCGCGGCCGAGTTCGAGCAGCATCTTCTTGTAGTAATCGAGCTGCTCCATGCCCTCGCGCTTGGCAAGCATGCTCCAGCGATAGCTGTCCGGCAGGCGATCCTCGCGGCCAGTCTCCTCCAGCATCTTCAGGAACAGCAGATAGGTCAGTTCCGTCACATACTCGTTGTACGTAATTCCGTCGTCGCGGAGCACGTTGCACAGGCTCCAGAGCCTGGCGACGATGTCGGTGGTGCTGGTCATCAGGCCGTCTTCTTCCACATCTCTTCGTTGATCCCGGCCAAGATGGTCTCAAGCTCGCCGCCGAAGACCTTGTTGAGCCGGTTGAACCCTCCATCGGCGATGAAGGGCTCCTTGTCGATGGCCTCGCGGTCAACGACGATTTCCCGTTCGATCTGATCGCCGATACGCTTGAGCCAGCGCTTCTGCGGGTCTGTCCACTGGCGGCTGGCCATGATAGCCCGCATGGCTGATCGCACGCGATCCGGATAGGGCACCAGTGGGTCGCCCATGGCGGCCTGCCGCACGAACCCGATGATCGAGGCGGCGATTTCCTCGTTCCTGGCATCAGCCCAGGCGCGGCGAAGGTTGGCCTCCGAGTAGCCCTTGCGGTCCAGGGCGAGCCGGAGCTCCTTGAGGTCTGCACGGGTCAAATCGCGCGGGCGCTGCACGACGAGCTTGAGCGCCGCGATCGTGTTCATGTTGTCACGCACAAAGGCCGAGAAGCTGTCAAGGAAATCCTCAGGCTTTTCAGCGTCGCCATAGCCGCGGGTCACGGCTACGACCTCGTCGGCATGATGCGAGATCGGGATGAGCCGCGGCATGCCGCCGTCCGCCTGCCAGTCCAAAATCGGACCGATCGCAGCTCGGTCTCTCAGCCACTCTGCAAGGTCCGGTGCACCGCCGGCAAGGAGGCGCTTCAGCATCGCCTCAGGCGTCTCGCCTGCTACGGCCTCGAACCGTTGGCGCGCCTCGTCGTGCAGCTTCTTCAGACGACGCCGGAGCTTCACCGCCATCTGGTCGCGGATCGTCTCACGCTGGGCATCGTCGGTGGCCTCGATCATCTCGCCAACCAGCTGCTCGAAGCTGATCGATGGATTGACCACGACCGGCTTCATGTCGGTCAGGTTCTGCAGGTGCGGATAGAGATCGACGGCGTCGAAGATGCGGAAGACCTCCTTGCCGATCTCGTCACAGCGCCGCGTCGCGCGTCCGATCATCTGTTCGTAGAGGATGCGGCTGTTGACCCGGCGCAGAAAGACAAGGTTCGTTATCTTCGGCACGTCGATGCCGGTGGTCAGGAGATCGACCGTGACCGCGACCCTAGGGTTGGCGTCGTTACGGAACGAGCGGATCCAAGTCTGCACCTTATCCACGCTGCCGGTAATCTTCTTGACTGCCGCATCGTCGATGCCTCCGTAAGCATCTCCGAACGCCTTCTTGACGGCGGTGACCACGATGTCGGCATGAGCATCGGTCGCCGCGAAGATCAGGGTCTTGTCGGGTAGTGCCGGATCAATGTGCTTGGCGAGTTCCTCTGCAACGACCCGGTTGAACTCGGGGGAGATCACCTGCTTGTTGAACTGCTCGACCTCGAAGCGGATCTCATCCGGCAAGGTTGCGGTGTCGATCTCGCCCGTTGATGGGGTAAGATATTCGACCTCCTCATCCTTCTCGAAGGTGATCCCGACACGTGCGAGAGCGGTTTCGATCCGGACCGGGGGTTCATGGTCGATCAGATAGCCATCGATGACGGCTTCGCGATAGGAGTAGCGGAAGATCGGCTCGCCAAAAATGTCGGTCGTGTGCAGCGCCGGCGTGGCCGTCAGACCAATCTTCACTGCATCGAAGTACTCAAGGACCCGGCGGTACTTCGAGACGTAATCCTCCTGACCACGGAAGGAGAGCTCGGCATCCGACATCTCCCGGTCAAGCAGGTAGCCGCGATGGCATTCATCGATTACGAGGAGGTCGTACTGGTCAATGGGCGGCGCGTCGGCATTGTCGGCCGAGTAGAGCACGCGCCTCACCAGCCCCTGGATCGTACAAATATGGATCTTAGTCTCGCTCGCCGGCGAGACGTCATCCAGGCCCTTCAACCCGAAGATCTCGGCGAAGGTCTTGCCGGACACGACCTTGGTCGTCGAGAACTCGCCTTCTGTCTGATGGCCCAGCGCCGAGCGGTCCACGACAAAGCAGATGCGCCGGAAGCGCTTGGCCGACAGCAGACGGTAAAGCAGCGCTATGGCCAGCTTGGTCTTGCCGGTGCCCGTGGCCATGGCCACCAACATCGAGCGCCACTCTGATGTCAAAGCGGCCTCGATCGCTCGGATGGCCCCTTCCTGGTAGGGGCGAAGGGGAAAGCCGAACTCGAATGGTTGAGCCTTGAGCGCCGCATCCGCCGCATCCTGATCCACCTCAAGAAGACCGCTCAGACCAGCCGGCGTCGGCCAGCCCACCAGGGCACGGCGATGGTTCGTGCTTCGGCGGGAATCCCGGAACCAGATGCCGCTCTCGGTCTCGATCTGCTTGAGGTAGGGCCGGCCGTTGGCAGCAAAGACGAACGGCACGCGATACTCATCCCATGGTCCACCCGCAAAGGTGAAGGCGTTGCTCGGCTTCATGCCTTTCGCGTAACGCTCGGCCTGATCAATGGCTGCAGAGACGTTCTTGCTCTTTCGTTTGGCCTCCACGACCCCGATCAGGGTCGTGCCGGCGAAGAGGGCGTAGTCCGCAGGACCCTTTGCCGTCGGCCATTCGGCAATCGCCATGTTCCGGCCCTTCGAGGGTCGGATCCCAGCGCTGTATCGCAGGCTTCGAGTATCGGCCTCCCATCCGGCAGAACGCAGCTGCAGGTCGATGAGGGTGCGGGTCTCGGCCTCGTCCAGCTCAAGCTTCGAAGCCGCCGCTTCACCTTTCTCGACAAGCTTCAGTGCTTCGACCCGCGGCGCGGCCTCGGCTGCAGCCTGCAGCGCCTCCAGCTTGGCCGCCAGAGCTGCCTTCTCGGCTCCGCTTTCCTCTGCGAGCTGTTCCCAGACTGCGCGTTCCTCGAACTCGCGCGCGAGGCGCGCCTCAACGCTCTCACGGGCATGGACCTGCTCCTCGGCATGGCGCCGAGCCGCAGCAGCGGCATCCTCGCTTTCCACCACCTTGCGACGCAGCGCTTCGATTTCATCCCGTAACGCAGCCGCCGCATCGAACGGCTCTGCCGGTGGCACAAAAGGACCTGGACTGAAGCTCGGCTGACCTGCATAGGTCCGGTGGAACCAGACGCCGAGGGATCGGGCGAGCTTGAGTGCGGTCAGGGCGTCAGCATGGCCGCCGCTCACCTCATGAACGGCCGCATTGCCGGACTTCCGCAGGCTGTGGAAGATGTCGGCCACTTCACGGGGAATGAGCCGATCGTAGGAAAGCCGCCGGAGCGTTTCTTCGAAGGTTTCCCGTTCATCCCGGTAGGCGCCATGGCGCGCCGCAATCAGCTTGGCGGTCAGCTCCGCGAACTGCCTGAGCTTGACGATGGCGGTGGAGGGATCATCACGGAAGTATTGCTCTGCAAGTCCGCCCAGCGCTGCAAGGCGCTTCTCGTGAAAATTCAGAAAATCGAAATTGCCCTGACCGTGCATGGCCTCACCGTGGCCGAGATGAGGCCGCTGATCAACTGTCGCATCGCGTCGCAGCCAAGAGCTTTTCACATGGCGGGTTTATTGGCGGGTGAACCGAAGCTTACCCGCAATATAATAATGATATCAATAGGAACTGGCGGACGGTGAGGGATTCGAACCCTCGAGACGGTTCCCCGCCTACACACTTTCCAGGCGTGCGCCTTCGACCACTCGGCCAACCGTCCGTGCGCGCGGGGTGTAGCGTGGGGCGGGCAGGGGTGCAAGCGCCATACGGTCCGTATGACCGAGAGGATGCAGTGAGCCAATCCTGCATCGCCATGTGAAAGCGCATGAAATGTCGCGGTCAACACAAGAACGCACCGCCTTGGTGAGGATGAACCACTGTGCCCATGGCCCCAAAAAACCGACAGAGAACACGCCGCTCCGCCGTGCCGACGAGAACCCAGCCCAGACGTTCACATCGGACACCACGGGGCTTGCCCGGCGTAGCTCTGGGCCAGAGAGAGCCTCTGCCGTCTCCGCATACCCACAGCTGCCTCGATCGGATGGCCGATCTGCAGGCATCGCCGTCGGAACCGTATCCGCTCCGGCGATGTGCCCTCCTCATCAGCCCTTACTCCGCCCGCGCCTGCCGCTTGCGCTCGTGCGGGTCGAGGTAGCGCTTGCGCAGCCGGACGATCTTGGGCGTCACCTCGACCAGCTCGTCGTCGTCGATATAGGCGATCGCCTCTTCCAGGCTCATCCGCACCGGGGGCGTCAGCCGCACCGCCTCGTCGGTGCCCGAGGCGCGCACGTTGGTCAGCTTCTTGCCCTTGAGCGGGTTCACCTCGAGGTCGTTGTCGCGCGAGTGCTCGCCGATGATCATCCCCTCGTAGACCTGCTCCTGCGCGCCGATGAACAGCTTGCCGCGCTCTTCGAGGTTCCACAGCGCATAGGCCACCGAAACCCCGTTCTCCATCGAGATCAGCACCCCCTGGCGGCGGCCGGCGATCGGGCCCTTGTAGGGCGCCCAGGCGTGGAAGATGCGGTTCAGCACCCCATTGCCGCGGGTGTCGGTCATGAACTCGCCCTGATAGCCAATCAGCCCGCGCGAGGGGACGTGGGCCACGATGCGGGTCTTGCCGTGGCCGGCGGGGCGCATCTCGACCAGGTCGCCCTTGCGCGCGCCGGTCAGCTTGTCGATCACCGCGCCGGTGTATTCGTCATCGACGTCGATGATGACTTCCTCGATCGGCTCCATCCGCTCGCCGTCCTCGTCGCGGAAGATGACGCGCGGACGCGAGATCGACAGCTCGAACCCCTCGCGGCGCATGTTCTCGATCAGCACGCCCATCTGCAGTTCGCCGCGGCCCGAGACCACGAAGGCGTCGCCGCCCGGCGTGTCCTCGACCTTGATGGCGACGTTGGTCTCGGCCTCCTTCATCAGCCGCTCGCGGATCACCCGCGACTGAACCTTGGTGCCGTCGCGGCCGGCCAGCGGGCTGTCGTTGATCCCGAAGGTGACGCTGATGGTCGGCGGGTCGATGGGCTGGGCGGGCAGGGCGGTCTCGACCTCGGGGGCGCAGATCGTGTCGGCGACGGTGGCCTTGGCCATGCCGGCCAGCGTCACGATGTCACCGGCCTCGGCCACGTCGATCGGGGTCTGGGTCAGGCCGCGGAACGCGAGCACCTTCGAGATGCGGAACTGCTCGACCCGCTCGCCGTCGCGGCTGAGCGCCTTGACCGTGTCGCCGGCCTTGGCGCGCCCCGCCTCGACCCGGCCGGTCAGCAGCCGGCCGAGGAACGGGTCCGCCCCCAGCGTCACGGCGAGCATCTGGAACGGCTCGGCCTCGCGGGCGATCTGCTTGGGGGGCTCGACGTGGCGCAGGATCAGGTCGAAGAGCGCGCTCATGTCCTGCTTCGGGCCGTCCATGGTCTCGTCGGCCCAGCCGTTCACGCCCGAGGCGTAGACGTGCGGGAAGTCGAGCTGCTCGTCGCTCGCCCCGAGGTTGGCGAAGAGGTCGAAGACCTCGTTCAGCGTCTGGTCCGGCTCGGCCGCGGGCTTGTCGACCTTGTTCAGCACCACGATGGGCCTGAGGCCGAGCGCCAGCGCCTTCGAGGTCACGAACTTCGTCTGCGGCATTGGCCCCTCGGCCGCGTCCACCAGCAGGCAGACCCCGTCCACCATCGACAGGATGCGCTCGACCTCGCCGCCGAAATCGGCGTGGCCGGGGGTGTCGACGATGTTGATGCGCGTCCCCTTCCACTCGACCGAGGTCGCCTTGGCGAGGATGGTGATGCCGCGCTCGCGCTCGATGTCGTTGGAATCCATCGCCCGCTCGGCGACGGCCTGGTTCTCGCGGAACGACCCGGACTGCTTGAGCAGCTGATCGACCAGCGTGGTCTTGCCGTGATCGACGTGGGCGATGATGGCGATGTTGCGGATGTCCATGCGGCGGGCGGTCCTGATCGGAAAGGTTGCGGCCCCCTAGCGCAGACCGGGCCGGCGCGCCACCCCCGGAGTGGGCGGGGCGTGTCGGCAAATGAGCGGGACCGGAGCCTCACCCGCCAATGAAAAAAGGGCCG
Organism: Paracoccus panacisoli; assembly: GCF_042435015.1. Classification (NCBI taxonomy): domain Bacteria; kingdom Pseudomonadati; phylum Pseudomonadota; class Alphaproteobacteria; order Rhodobacterales; family Paracoccaceae; genus Paracoccus; species Paracoccus panacisoli. The sequence goes on from NZ_JBHMQU010000054.1 coordinate 10,182, forward strand.
CATCAGATGATGCGGCCCCTTTCGATCGGTTCAGGTGACTCAGGGGCGACGCAGCGGCTTGTGCGTGAACCCGGCCCAGACGCGGCCCTCGTCACGATGCAGACCACCCTTTTGGCCACCGACGAACGCGGCAACCGCGGCGACCAGCGCCGACGCGGCCAGCGCGAAGGCCGACAGCACGCCCGCGCGGCGAGCATCCTCGGCGGTCTCGACGGCCTGCACGCGCAGCTCCTCGACCCGGGCCGCGGCGTCGTCACGCAGCTTCTGCGCTTCGGCGCGCAGCTCTTGCGCACGGGCCACGCCCTGATCGATGCGCGCGCTCACCTCCTGCTGCGAGAGCTGGGTGCGGGCGGCGACGGCACGCTCAAGATAGGCGCGGTCCTCGGGGTTGATCTCGCCGGTGCGGATCACGTCGGCGAAGATCGTCGCGACCTCGCTGCGGATCGCCTCGTTCGAGAACTCGGCCGGGGCCTGCGCCTCGCTGCGCAGCAGCCGGTCGGTGATCCCGTCGAGCGGGTTCGGCAGGTCGATCCCGCCGTTCTGTGCGGCATCGGCCGCGCCCTGCGCCGCCTGGCCTGCGCCCTGCGCCACGCCGCCGACCAGCTGGCCCGCGCCCTGCGCGAGACCGCCGGCGACCGAGCCCGCCGCCTCGACCGCCGTGCCCGCCGCCGAACCGGCCGCCTTGACGGTGCCAGAGACGACATTCCCCAGCACCATCGCCGAGAGCAGCATCCCCAGACCCCAGACGACGAGGCCGTGCATCCCGTCGCGGGTTGCGCTTTCCTCGGCATTGGCGCCATCGACCCGGCGCCGCATCCGGCCGGCGACATAGCCGCCCGCCATGTAAGAGGCGACGATGGTGATGACCATGAAGAGGCCGGTGAGGATCACCGAGCCGAAGCCGAGCCCCTGACCCTCACGGGCCGAAATCGAGCCGAGCCCGACGCCCGCGCCGAACGCGGTGAACACCGCCGAGAGCCCCGCCGCGATGACCGCACCCGCGAGGATGCTGCCCCAGTCCACGTAGCCGCGGTCCGTCAGCTGCGCGGGCGCCGCGCTGTCGCGGATGCGCGCTTCCGAGCGCTCCATCAGCGCAGACCCAGCATCGACAGGATGAACAGGACGACGACGACCAGGCCGACGATGTAGATGATCGAATTCATGATTGGTTTCCTCTCGTGTCAGGGGCGCAGAGTTTGCCTTGAACGCCTGCCACCAAACCTGTCTCATTCCCGTCCCGTTCCTTGGAGAGGCTGATTTTCTTCGGCGGTCGGGGCCGCGCGGGCGGGACCGGCGCGGGTTAACCGCGGTGAGCCGGGTGATCTGAGCGGGGTGCGGAAAGCGAGGTCGGCGGGGCGGTGCACGATCAACTGCGGACAGCGGCGCGGCGCATGGCGATCCCGGCACGGTTGTGAAGCGGGCAACAGCCGGCCCCTCGCCGCGTGGGCGTATGCTTCGGGCCGCGCGGCGAAGGCCGCGCAGGTTCACGGTGTTGCGGTGGCGACTGGCGCCTGCAACGCCATATATCCGGGGCGATTAGCGGTGGGCTAACAATATCGCCTGCCTGCAAAAGCTAGCGGGTGGGGCGGGAGGAAGGGCATGAGTTTGTGGCTCATCTCGCCGAAGCAACGCCGGGCGGCAGCCCCCTTTGACCGTCCACCGTCTGATTGCGCGGAGATATCCAACCGCGAGCGCCGCGTGCCCGTCCGCTTACGACCGTAATTAAGCCGGCTCACGGCACCTGACGCTACCCCGACATCGCCGCCGCTTTGGTGGGCTGGCCCCTTCAAAAGACGCTGGGTCACGGGGGCACGCGCCTGCGGCTGACTTTGCGAAAGAGGTTCCCGGTTCCGCTCAAGCCCGAGCACGAATTGCCGCCCTTACCACCCGCCAGCCCCGCTCAGGCCGCAGCCCTCCGCGCAGCCAGCACAGAGGCTCCGCTCAAACTCGACAACCAAGCGCCGCCCTCAGCGCCTTCCCGCCCCAATCACGCCGCCGCGCCGCCGCGCAGCCAGCGCAGCCCGGCCTCGGTCGTGGTCAGCGGCACGTATTCCGCGCTCACCCAGCCGCGATAGCCGGCGGCGTCCACGCGGCGGAAGAACTCGCCATAGTCGATCTCGCCCACCCGCGGCTCGTGCCGGCCCGGGCAGCCGGCGATCTGGATGTGGCGGACGAGCGGCAGATGAGTCTCCCACGCCGCGGTCAGGTCGCCACTGATGAGATGGGCGTGATAGGCATCGAAGAGCAGCCCCAGGTTCGGCGCGCCGACTTCGGCGATCACCTCGGCAGCCAGATCGAGGCTCGACAGGAAATACCCCGGCAGGTCGGCGGCATGGACCGGCTCGATCACGAGGCTCGCGTGCGGGGCGCGGGCGCAGGCCCAGCGCAGGTTCTCGATCAGGCAGCGGCGCGCGGCCGGGCCTTCGGCCTTGCCGGCCATGACGTGCAGGTGGCGCGAGCGCAGCGCCTGGGCGAAGCGCAGCGAGCGGTCGAAGTCGCGCCGGAACCGCTCTTCGCTGCCCGGCACGGCGGCAAAGCCGCGCGGTCCCCCGGCCCAGTTCGGGGGCGGGGTGTTCAGCAGTACGAACTCCAGCCCCGCGCCGTGGCAGGCCGCCGACAGCTCGCGCGCGGCGAGGTCATAGGGGAACAGCACCTCGGCCCCGTCGAAGCCCGCCGCCTTCGCCGCGGCGAAGCGGTCGAGCATCGGCAGCTCGGTGAACAGGAACGTCAGGTTGGCGGCGAAGCGGGCCATTCACCGCTCCAGCGCGAAGACCGCGCCCTGCGAGCGTAGCACCAGCCGGCCGTCCGCGTCCGGCTCGGCGGCGGCGACCAGCCGGTAGAAGCTCTTGCGGTCGATCAGCGCCTCGAGCCCGCGGCGCACATGGACATAGGGCCGGGGGACGCCGTCGCGGTCCTCGACCCGGATCGGGTGCTCGGGTCCGGCCACCACCTCGTCGCCGACGTTGGTGGTGAAGGCGATGCGGTCCGGCCCGATCTCGGCATCGATGGCCAGGAACGGAGCGTCCACCACGCGGATGCCCAGCTTCTCCACCGGGGTGACGAGGAAGAAGCGGTCCCCCTCGCGCTTGAGAACGGACGCGAACAGCCGCACCATCGCCGGGCGCCCGATCGGGCTGCCCTCGTGGATCCACGCCCCGTCGGGTCGGATCTCGAGGTCCATCTCGCCGCAATAGGGCGGGTCCCACAGATGCACCGGCGCCGGCCCGCGCCGGCCCTTCGACGCCGCCGNNNNGCGGCGATCCCGCCGCCGGCCCCGGCCCCGCCCGCAGCCCCGGCCGCGCCCGCAGCCCCGGCCGCGCCCGCCGCCCCATCCGCCGCCTGTCGCGGCGATTTGTCGCCCGCTTGCGTCATTGCCGGTGGAGCCTCCTGCCGTCCCCTCATATGCTGTCCATAGGACAGTCCGGGGACGAAGTCATGGCCGCAGAAGATAAACTCGTCGCGGATATCGCGGCGCTCTCGGACCGGCTGGCCGAGGCCCGCGCCAGCATCGAGCGCCGCTTCGTCGGCCAGCACGCGGTGGTCGAGCAGGTGCTGGCCGCGATCCTCGCCGGCGGCCACGCGCTGCTGGTGGGCCAGCCCGGCCTCGGCAAGACGATGCTGGTTGATACGCTCTCGACCGTGCTCGGGCTCGACAGCGGCCGCATCCAGTTCACCCCCGACCTCATGCCCGCCGACATCCTCGGGGCCGAGGTGCTCGACATCCTGCCCGACGGCACCCGCGCCTTCCGCTTCATCGAGGGGCCGGTCTTCACCCAGCTTCTCATGGCCGACGAGATCAACCGCGCCAGCCCCCGCACCCAGTCGGCGCTGTTGCAGGCGATGGCCGAGGGCGAGGTCACCATCTCGGGCGCCCACCGCCCGCTCGGCCGGCCCTTCCACGTCCTCGCCACCCAGAACCCGATCGAGCAGGAGGGGACCTATCCGCTGCCCGAGGCGCAGCTCGACCGCTTCCTCGTGCAGGTCGAGATCGGCTACCCCGACCGCGCCACCGAGCGGGCGATCCTGCTCGCCACCACCGGCAGCGTGCAGGACCGCCCGCACCGGGTGCTCGACGCCGCGGCGCTGATCGAGGCGCAGGCGCTGGTCCGGGCCATGCCGGTGGGCGAGGCGGTGACGGCCGCGATCCTCGACCTCGTCCGCGCCGCCCGGCCGGGAGAGCCCGACGCCCCCGGCTGGCTCGCGGACACGCTCGTCTGGGGCCCCGGGCCGCGGGCGGCGCAGGCGCTGATGCTGCTGACCCGCGCCCGCGCCGTGCTGCACGGCCGGCTGGCGCCCTCGCTCGACGACGTGGCGGCGATGGCGGCGCCCGTGCTGCGGCACCGCATGGCGCTGTCCTTCGCCGCCCGCGCCCGCGGCGACGGGATCGAGGCGGTGATCGCCCGTCTGGTGGAGCCTGCGCTCGGCGCGGCTGCCTGATGGCACAGGCGTGCGACCCCAGGGCCGCGGTGGGCCTGCGGCTGGACGCCGAAGCCGCCGCCGCCGCCGTCCCGGCGCTGCTCATCGCCGCCGAGCGGCTGGCCGCCAGCGTCGATCCCGGCGCCCACGGGCTGCGCCGGGCCGGCGCGGGCGAGGAGTTCTGGCAGTATCGCCCCGCCGCCCCCGGCGATCCGGCGGGGCTGATCGACTGGCGTCGCTCGGCCCGCTCGGACGCGGCCTTCGTGCGCGAGCGTGAGCGGCAGAGCCCGCAGGCCGCGGCGCTGTGGGTCGCGGGGGACCCCGGCATGGCATGGACCGGCGACCCCGCACGCCCTCTCAAGCGCGACCGCGCGCGGTTGCTGGGCTTGGCGCTGGCGCTGGTGCTCTTGCGGGGGGGAGAGCGGGTCGCCGTCGGCGCCGACGATGCCCGCGCCGGGCGACTGCGCGCCGAGGCGCTGGCCCGCGACCTGCTGACCGCCGCACCCGACCCGCTGCCGCCCCCCGGCACGCTGCGCCCGCAGCGCCGGGTGGTGCTGCTCGGCGATTTCCTCGGCGATCCCGCGCCGCTCGCCCGGTTCCTCGCCGACGCCGCGGCGACGGGGAGCCGCGGGGTGCTGATGCAGGTGCTCGACCCCACCGAAGAGAGCTTTCCCTTCGCCGGCGCGCTGCGCTTCCACGCCCCCGGGGCCGGCGCCCCCCGCCACGAAACGGGCCAAAACACCGGGCACGAGACCCGCAACGCCACCGCCCTGCGCCCGGCCTATCTCGCCCGGCTGGCCGAGCGGCGGGCGCTGCTCGCGCGGCTGGCGGCCGAGGCGGGCTGGCAGTTTGGCACCCACGACACCGCCGCCCCGCCCGCCGCGGCGGTGCTCTGGCTGGCCGAGGCGCTGTCGGCATGATGATGCTCGGCCCGCTCGCGTTCGCGGCCCCGTGGCTGCTCACCGCCGGGCTGGCGCTGCCGGTGCTGTGGTGGATGCTGCGCGCCGTGCCGCCCCGCCCGCGCGAGGTGAGCTTTCCCGGCACCGCGCTGCTGGCGGGGCTCGCCGATCCGGCCCCGGTCGCCCGCCGCACGCCGTGGTGGCTGCTGGCCCTGCGGCTCGCGGCGGTGGCGGCGGTGATCCTTGCGCTTGCCGGGCCGGTCTGGCGCCCCGCCGCGCCGGTCGCGGGGGACGGGCCGCTGCTGATCCTCGTCGATGCCGGCTGGGGCGCCGCCCCCGGCTGGGAGGGCGCCCAGTCCCGCGCCCGCACCGCGCTCGACCAGGCGCAGGCTAAGGGGCGGCCGGTGGCGCTGTGGCTCGCGGACGGGCAGGGCGGGCGCGGGGATGGCCCGGTGTTCGCCCCGGCGGGTGACGCCGCCGCCGCCCCGCAGCCTTGGGCGACGCGCTACCCGGCCGATCCTGCCGCCTTCCTCGCCGCCGCACCCGCGGGGTTCGATACGCTCTGGATCGCCGACGGGGCGGCCCACCCCGGCCAGGCCCCGCTGCTCGCGGCGCTGGCCGCCCGCGGCGCGGTCACCGTCGTGCCGCCCGCCCGGCCGCTGCG
>NZ_JBHMQU010000055.1:0-595 GCF_042435015.1 Paracoccus panacisoli
GCCGCACGGCGGGGCTCGCGCGGCTGGCGGGCGGCGGGGGTCTCGGCAGGCGGGGGCGGCGCGGCGCGCTCGATGCGGGGCCGTTCGGTGGCCGCCTCTGCCGCCGCCCGGGCGGCGATATGGGCGGGACGCGAGGGCGGGGCGGGGACGGGGCGCGGCAGCCACGCCGTCGGATCGGGGGGCGGAAGTGGCGGGGCGAGGCTTGGCACCGGCGTCGCTGCAGGCGACTCGGGCGGGATGGGCGCGGGCGGTGGGGATCCGGGCGCAGGCGCGGCGTCGGGCGGCGCGAGGAGCGCTTCGGGGGTGAGCGCAGGCTCAACCGGGAAAGCATCCTCGAGCTCGGGGGCAGGCACGTTCTCGGGAGCCGGCGCCGCTTCGGCCATCGGAGGGGCCTTGGGCACGGCACCGCCCTCCTGCCCCGACACCGCCCCCCCCTCCATCGCCCCACCCGGCGCGGCGAGGCCCGGCACCTCGGCCTCGGGCGGCGCCAGCTCGATCTCGACCGCCTCGGGCAGCACCGGCAGCGGCGGCGGCGCGTGGCGCAGCGCCCAGGCCCCGGCGGCGAGGTGCCCCGCCGCGACCAGCGCCGCCGCCT
>NZ_JBHMQU010000056.1:0-9710 GCF_042435015.1 Paracoccus panacisoli
GGGCCCCGACACCGGACCGCCGGATGCGCCGGACCAGCCCGGCAGCCCCGACGACCTGCGCCGCGTCGGCGCCTTCCTCGACGCCCGCGCGGCCGAGGCGGGGGCGGCGCGCAACACCGTGCTCGCCTATGCCCGCGACCTCGCCGACCTCGCGGCCTTTGCCCGCGCGCGCGGCACCTCGCTCACCACCATCACCCGCGACGGGATCGAGGCCTATCTCGCGCGGCTGACCGACCTCGGCCTCTCGCGCGCGACCCGCGCCCGCCGCCTCTCGGCGATCCGCCAGTTCACCCGCTTCGCGCTGGAAGAGGGCTGGCGCGACGACGACCCGGCGATCCGCCTGGCCGGCCCCGGCCGCTCGCCCCGCCTGCCCCGCACGCTCAGCCAGGCGCAGGTCGAGACGTTGCTCGCCGCCGTCCCCGCCCACGGCGCGACCGAGGCCGAGCGGGCCCAGAACACCGCCGCGCTCGAGCTGATCTACGCCACCGGGATGCGGGTGAGCGAGCTCGTCTCGCTGCCGGTCGCGGCGCTGCGCGGCGACCCCGAGGTGATCCTGATCCGCGGCAAGGGCGGGCGCGAGCGGATGGTGCCGCTGACCCGCCCGGCGCGCGCGGCGGTGGCGCGCTGGCTCACCCTGCGCGACGCGGCCCCGGCGGACAGCCCGCTCGGCAGGCTGGTGCGCGGCACGGGCGCGCGCTGGCTCTTTCCGGCGCGGGGCGCGGCGGGGCACATGACCCGGCAGGCGTTCCACGGAATGCTGGCGAACCTCGCCGCCAGCGCCGGCCTGCCGGCGGGCGCGGTCACGCCGCACGTGCTGCGCCACGCCTTCGCCACCCACCTGCTCGAGGGCGGGGCCGACCTGCGCGCCATCCAGACGCTGCTCGGCCACGCCGATCTTGGCACCACCGAGATCTATACCCATGTCGTGGACGCGCGGATGCGCGACCTGGTGCTGCGCCACCACCCGCTCGCCGACCCCGACGGGGCCGACGGGTCCGACGACGACCCCGACGACGCCCCGGCCGACGCCTGACCCGACCGCCGCCAAGCCCCGCCCCGCAGCCCCCGCGCGCCCCCAGCCTTGCAACCGGGACGCGCCCTGCCTATCACCCCCCGGACCCCCCCTTTCCTCGCTCTGAAAGCCGCGCCGATGCCCCTCACCCAAGCCCGCCTCGCCGATCCCGACCACTGGAGCCTCGCCAGCGCGATCCGCGTGCTCAGCATGGATGCGGTCGAGGCCGCCAACTCGGGCCACCCGGGGATGCCGATGGGCATGGCCGACGTGGCGACCGTCCTCTGGGGCAAGTACCTCAAGTTCGACGCCGCGGCGCCGAACTGGTTCGACCGCGACCGCTTCATCCTCTCGGCCGGGCACGGCTCGATGCTGCTTTACTCGCTGCTGCACCTGACCGGCTTCGACGAGATGACCCGCGACCAGCTGCGCAACTTCCGCCAGTGGGGCGCGATCACCGCGGGGCACCCGGAATACGGCCACGCCGACGGGATCGAGACCACCACCGGCCCGCTCGGCCAGGGCTTCGCCACCGCCGTCGGCTTTGCCATGGCCGAGGCCAAGCTGCGCGCCGAGTTCGGCGAGGAGCTCTGCGACCACCGCACCTGGGTCATCGCCGGCGACGGCTGCCTGATGGAGGGGATCAGCCAGGAGGCGCTGACGCTGGCCGGGCACCTGCGGCTCGGGCGGCTGATCGTGCTCTGGGACGACAACAACATCACCATCGACGGGCCGGTGTCGCTGACCGATTCGACCGATCAGCTCGCGCGCTTCGCGGCCTCGGGCTGGCGGACGCTGTCCTGCGACGGCCATGACGCCGCCGACATCGACCGCGCACTCGCCGCCGCGGTCGAGGACGACGGCCGCCCGGTGCTGGTCGCCTGCAAGACCACCATCGGCTACGGCTCGGCCAAGAAAGGCGGCACCTCGGGCGTCCACGGCTCGCCGCTCGGCGCCGACGAGATCCTCGCCACCCGCACCGCCTATGCGTGGGAGCACGAGGCCTTCGACATCCCCGACGACCTCGTCGCCCGCTGGCGCGAGATCGGCCGCCGCGGCGCCCAGGACCGCGAGGCGTGGGTCGCCCGCGTCGACGCGCTGCCGGCGGATCGCCGCGATGCCTTCGCCACCCGCATCTCGACCGAGGTGAACCCGGCGCTCGCCCCGGCCATCGCCGAGGTCAAGCGCAAGGCCGTGGCCGACCGGCCCAAGATCGCCACCCGCAAGGCCTCGGAACTGGTGCTCGACGCGGTGAACCCGGTCATGCCCGAGACCATCGGCGGCTCGGCCGACCTGACCGGCTCGAACAACACCAAGACCCCGGACCTCGGCGTGTTCGACGCCCAGAACCGCGCCGGGCGCTATGTCCACTGGGGCATCCGCGAGCACGGGATGGCGGCCGCGATGAACGGCCTCGCGCTCCACGGCGGCTTCCGCCCCTATGGCGGGACGTTCCTCTGCTTCACCGACTACGCGCGCGGCGCGATGCGGCTGTCGGCGCTGATGGGGGTGCCGGTCGTCTATGTGATGACCCACGATTCCATCGGGCTGGGCGAGGACGGCCCGACCCACCAGCCGGTCGAGCATCTCGCCATGCTGCGCGCCACCCCGAACAGCTGGACCTTCCGCCCCGCCGATCTGGTGGAGACCGCCGAGGCGTGGGAACTGGCGCTCTCGGCCGAGGCGACGCCCTCGGTGCTGGCGCTCTCGCGGCAGAACCTCGCGGCGGTGCGGATCGAGCACACGGACGAGAACCTGACCGCCCGCGGCGCCTATGTGCTGCGCGAGGCCTCCGCCGTCCCGCAGGCGATCCTGATGGCGTCGGGCTCCGAAGTCGAGATCGCGGTCAAGGCCGCCGAGGCGCTCGAGGCCGACGGCATCCCCACCCGCGTCGTCTCGGTCCCCTGCATGGAGCTTTTCGCCGAGCAGCCCGAGGACTACCGCGCCGAGGTGCTGCCCGAAGGCCCGGTCCGCGTCGCCATCGAGGCCGCCGTGCGCCAGCCCTGGGACTGGCTGCTCCTGGGCGAGCGCGGCAACTGGAAGCGCGCGGCCTTCGTCGGCATGACCGGCTTCGGCGCCTCGGCCCCGGCCGACCGGCTCTACAAGGAGTTCGGGATCACCCCCGAGGACACCGTGGCGCAGGTCAAGGCGCTGCTGTGACCGCCCCGGCGCGGCGGCCGGTGCGCGCGCCCGCCGCGCGAGGGGTTGGGGTGACGGCGGGCGGTGCGGTTCACCCGGCCGCGCTGCATCTGCTTCGGGCGCCGGCACGGCTTGCCGGTGGTGCCCCCGACGCTGAGCCTCGCCCGGGCCATCCCGGCCGTGCGTTCCTGTGCTGGCCTCGTCCCAAGCACCCGTCGCGCGGACCCGCCCCCCGTCGCGACCGCTCACACTCGGCGCCAGGCTTCTGTCTGGCCCAAACACCCATCCTCCCGCGCCCGAGGGGCCGCTGATGCGCCCGCTTCCCCGCGCCAAGGCTCTGATGGGGCGCGAGGCGGATGCCGTGCGCGTCCCCCTCTCCACCCCCACGCCCCAGACCCAGCGGCTGGGCATCCTGATGCTGCTCGGCTCGGTGATGCTGTTCACGATGATGGACGCGCTCGGCAAGCACCTGACCCAGAGCTACCACCCGGCGCAGGTGATCTGGATGCGGATGGCGATCAACCTCGCCATCGTCCTCGCGGTGCTGGCGCCGCGGCTCAGAACCGTGGCGCGCTCGCGCTCGCCGTGGCTGCAGGTCGGGCGGGGGCTGACGCAGGTGGCCTCGATCGGGCTCTTCTTCACCGCCCTCCAGCACATCGGGCTGGCCGAGGCGACCGCGATCATGGACATCAATCCGGTGCTCATCACGCTGGGCGCGGCGGTGTTCCTGGGCGAGCGGATCGGCATCCGCCGGCTCGCCGGGGTGGCGGTCGCGCTCGCCGGTGCGCTGGTCATCATCCGCCCCGGCGCGGGCGTGCTGCACCCGGCGGCGATCCTGCCCTTCATCGCCGCCTTCACCTATGCGGCGGGGGCGATCATGACCCGGCTCGTGCGCGGCGATTCGACCGCGACCTCGATCCTGTGGTCCACCACCATCGCGACCCTCGGCGTCTCGGTCGTGGCGCCGTTCGTGTGGCAGCCGATCGCGGCCTCGGACCTCTGGGCGTTCGTCGGCATGGGGCTCCTCGGCACAGTGGCGCAGGCGCTGTTGATCCGCGCCTTCTCGCTGGCCGAGGCCGCCGCCGTCGCCCCCTTCGGCTACACCGGGCTGATCTGGGCGGGGCTCTGGGGGGCGCTCTTCTGGGGCACCTGGCCGGATGTCTGGACGCTGGTGGGCGCGGCGATGATCGTCGGCGCGGGGCTCTATGTCTGGGCCCGCGAGGCCCGCGCCATGCGCAACGCCGGGGGCTGAGCGCCATGTCGCGCCCTCCCGCACCGCCGTCGGACCGCGCCCCCGGCCCCGCGCCGGGGACGGCGGGCGCGCGGACGGAGGCGGGGCGCCGGGCGCCTGAGGCATCGGGCGAAGCTTCGGCAATCAGCCCTACGGAGCAGCCCGGGGCACCGTTCGGCCTTGCCCCCGAGGGCGGGGCAGCCGCCGAGGGCACCACGTCGCCCCCGCCCAACCCCGAATCGTCGGCTGCCATCCCCGGCACCCCGCACCAGCGCGCCTCGCTGAGCGGACGTGACTCGGCCCCCGCTTCCTCACCCGCCCCCACGCCGAACGCCACGCCCACGTCCACCGGGGCCACGCCAGACCGCACCGGCGCCCCCGCCGCCCCGCCGGAACCGCCCATCCCCCTCCTCGACCGCCTCGCCAGCGGCGCCTTCCTCGGCCTCGTGGGCCTGCTGCGGCTCCTCCCTTATCCGCAGCGCGTCGCCGCGATGGGCTGGATCTTCGCCCATGTCGCCGGCCCCCTCGCCGGCTGGCGGCGGCGCATCCGCGCCAACCTCGCGCTCGCCAGCCCCGAGCTGACCCGCGCCGAGGTCCGCCGCCTGACCCGCGCCGTCCCCGACAACGCCGGCCGCGCGCTGATGGAGATCTACGCAGGCACCGCCTTCACCGCCCGCGTGACCGCCACCGACCCACTCGAGGGGCCGGGGCTGCCGGTCCTCGAACAGGCCGCCGCCGCAGGCCGGCCGGTGATCCTCGCCTGCGCGCATTTCGGCAATTACGACGCCATGCGGGCGGCGCTCGCGGCGCGGGGCTGGCCGGTGGGCGCGCTCTACCGGCCGATGAACAACCGCGCCTTCAACCGCCACTACATCCCCGCCATCGAGGCCATCGCGAAACCCCTCTTTCCCCGCGCCGGCCGCGGCGGGCTGGCCGCGATGATCCGATTCCTGCGGCAGGGCGGGATGCTGTGCCTCGGGTTCGACCAGTACGACCGGCACGGGGCCACGCTGCGCTTCTTCGGCCTGCCGACCGAAACGGTGCTGACCCCGGCGGAACTGGCGCTGAAATACCACGCGCCCCTCGTCCCCATCGCCGGCATCCGCCAGCCCGACGGGCTGTCCTTCCGCGTCCGCGTCGGCGCGCCGGTCCCGCCCGGCACGCCGCAGGCGATGATGCAGGCGCTGAACGACGACCTCGAATCCCTCGTCGCGGCGCATCCCGACCAGTGGTTCTGGGTCCACCGCCGCTGGAAGAACCTCGCCCCGCCGGGTTCCGGCCCCGCGGCGCCCGGCCCGCTCGAGCCGCCCGGCCCCGCCATCCCGGCCGATCCCGACGCCCGGTGACGCCGCGTCCCGAAACGGTTTCCCTTGCCCCCGTCAGGGGGTATAACCCCGCGACAGTTGCCCCCCGGGAACGCCGCCCAGAGACGGCCCACAGGCAGAAAGAGCAGATGAGCGACACCGAACAGACCCGCCCGCATGATGGCGACGCCGCCTTCATCCAGGCCCTCGCCGAGCTTCTCAACCGCAACGAGCTGACCGAGCTGACCGTCAAGCGCGAGTACGGCGAGAACGACAAGCTCACGGTCGAGTTGTCCAAGCACGGCAAGCAGGTCATCGTCCAGGCCGCCGCGACCCCCGCCGCCCCCGCCTATGCCCCGGCCCCCGCCGCGCCCGCGGCCGGCGCGCCCGGCTTCGCGAGCCCCGCCCCCTCGGCCGGCGCCGATCCGGCCAGCCTGCCGGGCGCGGTCACCTCGCCCATGGTCGGCACCGCCTACCTCGCCGCCGAGCCGGGGGCCGCGCCCTTTGTCACCGTCGGCCAGCAGGTCGCCGAGGGCGACACGCTGATGATCGTCGAGGCGATGAAGACGATGAACCACATCCCCGCCCCGCGCGCCGGCACCGTGCGCCGGATCATGGTCGAGGACGGCACCCCGGTTGAATACGGCACGCCGCTGATGGTCGTCGAATAAGATGTTCGACAAGATCCTGATCGCCAACCGCGGCGAGATCGCGCTGCGCGTTATCCGCGCCTGCCGCGAGATGGGCATCGCCTCGGTCGCGGTCCACTCCACCGCCGACAGCGACGCCATGCACGTGCGCATGGCCGACGAATCGATCTGCATCGGCCCGGCACCCTCGCCCGCCTCGTATCTCAACATGCCCGCCATCGTCTCGGCCTGCGAGATCACCGGCGCGCAGGCGATCCACCCCGGCTACGGCTTCCTGTCCGAGAACGCCCAGTTCGTGCAGATGGTCGAGGATCACGGCCTGACCTTCATCGGCCCCCGGGCCGAGCACATCCGCATCATGGGCGACAAGATCACCGCGAAAGAGACCGCGCAGTCCTTGGGCATCCCGGTCGTCCCCGGCTCGGACGGCGGCGTCCCGGACGTCGAGACAGCCCGCCGCGTCGCGGCCGAGATCGGCTATCCGGTCATCATCAAGGCCACCGCCGGCGGCGGCGGGCGCGGCATGAAGGTCGCCCGCGACGACGCCGCGCTCGAGGTCGCCTTCCGCACCGCCCGGGCCGAGGCCAAGGCCGCCTTCGGCAACGACGAGGTCTATCTTGAAAAATACCTCCAGCGCCCGCGCCACATCGAGATCCAGGTGTTCGGCGACGGCAAGGGCGCCGCGGTGCATCTGGGCGAGCGCGACTGCTCGCTGCAGCGCCGCCACCAGAAGGTGCTGGAAGAGGCCCCCGGCCCGACCATCACGCCTGAGGAACGCGCCCGCATCGGCACCATCTGCGCCGAGGCGATGGCCAAGCTCGGCTACGCCGGCGCCGGCACGATCGAGTTCCTCTACGAGGACGGCGCGTTCTACTTCATCGAGATGAACACCCGCCTGCAGGTCGAGCATCCGGTGACCGAGGCCATCTACGGCGTCGATCTGGTACGCGAGCAGATCCGCGTCGCCTCCGGCCAGCCGCTGAGCTTCGCGCAGGGCGACCTCTCGATCCGCGGCCACGCCATCGAGGCGCGGATCAACGCCGAGCGACTGCCGAACTTCGCCCCCTGCCCGGGCCGGATCACCCAGTATCACGCCCCCGGCGGGCTCGGGGTGCGGATGGATTCAGCGCTCTACGACGGCTACGCGATCCCGCCCAACTACGACAGCCTGATCGGCAAGCTGATCGTCCACGGCCGCGACCGCGACGAGGCGCTCGCCCGCCTCAACCGCGCGCTGGGAGAGCTGATCGTGGACGGCGTCGACACGACCATCCCGCTGTTCCGCCGGCTCTTGCAGGACCCCGACATCCAGCGCGGCGACTACTCGATCCACTGGCTCGAGAAATGGCTCGAGACGGCCGAGTTCTGAGGCCGGCGGGCGGGGCTGCCGCGTCGGTGGCCCCGTTTCTCGAGAGGAACGAGCGTCACAGGGCTTACGACCGGTGACCTGACGGCTAAACCGGCTGCCGCTAGGTCACGGTGTTTCAACCTAAGGTTGTGCCGCACGCAGACAAGCCATCGCCTTACTGTCTGATTTCCGGTGTGGCCGAGAGGCGAACTGTCGTCGGGCGTGAGCTACGCCCCTCGCCGCCCCTCACCGCCGCCGCAGCCGCCCGCCCTCAACCAGCCACGCCGCCAGCGCCAGCCCCGCGATCAGCGCGAGCCAGCCCCACGGCGGCAGCAGCGGCCGCACCGCGAGCCCGTCCACCGCCGCCGCTTCGCGGGGGGTGATGCCGATCCACGGCCGGGCCACGCCCTCGCCCTGCGCCGGGCGGCCGGGGCGCACCACCCGCAGGTCGGGCACCCCGTCTGACAGGCGGCGCACCGATCCGCCGCTGGCCGCGACCAGCGGGGCGAGCGCGTCGGGGCGGGCCACGGTCTCCTCGAACTCGCGCGGCGCCGGGGGGCCGAGCGCGGCGACACGGCTGAGCGCGCCCTCGGCCAGCCGATAGAGCCCCGGCGCGGGGGCCTGATAGACCGCCTCGAACCGCCCGGCCCCGGCGGGGGCGAGGGTCAGCGCCTCGGTGCCGCCATCGGGCCGGGTGATCGTCACCGCCCCGACGCTGTCGCCCATCGTGCGGCGCGTCACGACGAAGCGCATCCCCGGCGCGGTGGCGACGTCCAGCGCCTCTTCCTCGAGCTCGGGTTCCTTGAGCGACCAGTGGGCGATGCGGCGCAAGAGCTCGGCCTGCGGCCCGCCCCCCTCGAAGCCGCGCCCCCAGAGCCAGACCTGATCCGAGGCGAGCAGCGCCACCCGCCCGCGCCCGACCCGGTTGACGATGAGCAGCGGCGAGTCGGCGTCCAGCACGCTGCCGGTCGCCGCCGAGGGCCGCGCGGTCAGCAGCACTTCGGCCCGCGGGTCGGGGATCACCTCGCCCATCCGCAGCCAGCGGCCCCACGGGCGCGTGGCACCGCCCTCCGCGCCCTCGGGCGTCCCCGGCAGGCCCGCGGTCACCGGGTGGCGCTGGCCGGCGGGGGTGGGCCAGGGGGTGAAGGGCGCCTCGATCAGCCGACCCGTGGGCCGGCCGGGCAGGATCGGGGCGAGCGGCGACAGGTGCAGGCTCTCGACCCCCGCCATCTCGGGGCCGGAGGTGACGAGCAGCGCCCCGCCCTCTTCGACATAGCGGCGGATGTTGTCGAAATAGGCCGGCGGCAGGATGCCGCGCACCCGGTAGCGGTCGAGGATGATGAGGTCGAAATCCCCGATCCGGTCCTGAAACAGCGCCTCGGTCGGAAAGGCGATCAGCGCCAGCTCGTCCACGGGCACGCCGTCCATCTTGTCCGGCGGGCGCAGGATGGTGAAGTGGACGAGGTCCACGTTCGGGTCGGATTTCAACAGGTTGCGCCAGGCGCGCTCACCCGGGTGCGGCTCGCCCGAAACGAGCAGCACCCGCAGCCGGTCGCGCACGCCGGCGATGGTGACGGCGGCGCGGTCGTTCAGGTCGGTGAGCTGCGCGGGCGCCCCGCCGGGGTCGTCGAGCGACAGCGCCACGACGTTCTGCCCCGCGTAGGCGGGGGTGACCGGGATCTCGAGCGGGACGCCGGGCGGGATCGCCACCTGCGCCGCGGGCGCGCCGTCGATCGAGACGCTCAGCGTCGCCGCGCGCCCGGCCACGGCGTCGGGCGGCGTGCCCTGGTCCTCGACCCGGACCCGCAGGGTCACGGGCTGGCCGATGAGGCCGAAGGCCGGGGCCTCCTCGATCACCAGCCGGCGGTCCCAGTCGGCGGGGGCGCCGGTCAGCAGGACATGGACCGGGGCGGGCGCGCCGTCGGGCAGCGCGGCGGGGATCGCCGCCGGGTCGTGGGCCAGCCCGTCGGTCAGCACCAGCACCCCGGCGAGCCGCGCCGCCGGCTCGGCCGCGAGCGCCCGGGTC
>NZ_JBHMQU010000057.1:0-1654 GCF_042435015.1 Paracoccus panacisoli
CCGGGCTGGTCCGGCGCATCCGGCGGTCCGGTGTCGAGGCCCGGCGCGACGGGCGGGGGGGCCGCGCCGCGCGGGCGCCCCGGCGGGGTCACCGGCGGGGGCCGCCGAGATGGTCGGTCAGCAGCAGCTCGACCGCCGCGCGACGGGCCGTCTCGGGTTGGCCGAGGCGGGTCAGCGCCGCGAGCCCGCCAGCGGCGCGGGCGGTGTCGCCGTCCAGCCCGGCCTCGACATCCGTCAGCGCGGCAAGCAGCGCCAGCCCGCGGCCTTGCGGCGGGGCTGCGAGGTCGGAGGCGGTCCGCAGCGCGGCGGCATAGGCCGCACCGGGGCTGCCGGGGGCGTAGGCCGGGTCGCTGTAGGGGGGCGGGGCGGGCCCGTCGGCGGCGGGGCGGGTGTCCGAAGCCTGAGCGGTGTCTGCCGGTTCGGCGGGTGCCGCGCGGTCCGCGTCGGCGCCGTCCCCGTCTGCGGCGGGAGGCGCCGCCGCCGGGTGACCCTCGGCCAGTTGCACCAGCGCCCGGTCGGCCTCGGGCAGCCTTGCGGCGCCCGGCACCGGCACGCCGGCCAGCAGCCGCAGATGCGCCGCGCTTTCGGCGGCCGGGCCGTCGAGCCCGGCGGCCGGCAGGCGCACCGCCACCAGACGGGCGAGCGCGGGCAGCAGCCCGGCCTCGGCAAAGCGGCGCTCGGCGTCGGGCAGGGCCTCGGCCAGCGCCGCCCCGTCGCCCGCACCGAGCGCCGCGTCGAGGCGCTGATAGGCCGCCGCCCGGTCCCAGATCCCGCCCGACGCCGCGGGCTTCTGTTCGGCATAGGCCGCGGCGAGCCGCGCGGGGTCGATGGCGCCGGCGCGGGCGAGGCGCTCGGCGGACTCGATCTCGGCCTTCCAGCCCGCGTCGCCGCCGAGGTCCGACCAGGCGAAGGGCAGGGGAAGCTGGCTCGTCGCCAGCGGCTGGCCGATCGCCTCGAAAAGCCGGAACTCGAGCGGCGAGACCGACCGCGGGTCGGGCAGCGCCTCGGCCAGATCGGCGCTCGAATCGTCGAGGAAGCGTTCCAGCAGCGCCACGGTCTGCGGCGGGATCAGCCCGGCGTCGCGGGCCCCGTGGAGCGTCAGCGCCGCGGCCGGCCAGTCGCCCGCCTGCGCGAGGCAATAGGCGCGGGCGGCGAGGTCGGGGGCGAGGCCGGGGCGGTCGGCCATGAGCTGGCAGACCTCGGTCGCGTCGCCCTGATAGAGGGCGGCGTCGAAGCGGCGGGCGAAGCCCTCGGCGCTGCCGGTGCCGGCGGCGCGGGCCAGCGCCTCGGCCTCGGGGACGAGCCCGAGGGCGATGAGCCGGTCGGTGCGGGCGAGAAACAGCCGCCCCTCGTCGCCGGTGCCCGCCGCGCCGCCCGGCGTGCCGGTGGGGGCGTCGAGCTGCGCGGTGAGCATCCGCACCAGCAGCGCCCGCGTCGCCGCGAGCCGCGGCTGGGCGGACCCGAGCGCCGCGGCGATGTCGCCCGCGGCGGCCGCGCCCCAGAGGTCGCTGGGCAGGCCCGCGGCCCCGGCCGGGACCGCGCCCTTGGCGTCCGGGTTGCCGTTCGAGAGCCGCGTGACCCCGACCCGCGGGACCGCCGCCGTCTCGGCAACGCCCGCGCCGGTGCCCTTGGCGCGCGTCGCGGGGCGCGCGGG
>NZ_JBHMQU010000058.1:0-1696 GCF_042435015.1 Paracoccus panacisoli
GCCCCGGCCGCGCCGCCCGCGCCCCCGGCCGCCGCTGACGACCCCGCCGCGCTGCTCATCGGCCACGCGCCGGTGATGCAGGCGCTGTTCCGCACCGTCGCGCGGGTGGTCAACACCGACCTCGCCGTGATCGTCGCGGGCGAGCCAGGGACCGGGCGCAGCACGCTCGCCCAGGCGATCCACGCCCTGGGCGACCGCCGCGCCGGCCCCCTGGTCCGCCTGACCGCCGCCGACCCCGCCGACAGCCTCGCCGCGCGGCTCGAGGCGGCGCAGGGCGGCACGCTGATCCTCGAGGACCCGGCGGGGTGGGAGCCCGCGGCCCAGACCCGCATCGCCGGGCTGATCGAAGCCGCCGAGACCGGCCCCGAGCGCCACCGCGCCCCCCGCCTCGTCGCCACCACCGGCCCCGACCCCGAGGCCGACGCGACCGAGGGGCGGCTGCGCCCCGACCTCTACTACCGCCTCGCGGGCCTCGTGCTGACCGCCCCGCCGCTCAGGGCGCGGCTCGACGACCTGCCGGCGCTCGCCCGCCAGCTCATCGCCCGCTCCGGCACCCAGCCCGCGCCCGAGTTGAGCGACGGCGCGCTCGAGGCGCTGCGGGCGCACCCGTTCCCGGGCAACCTGCGCGAGCTCGACAACCTGCTCCGGCGGCTGGCGCTGACCGCCTCGGGGCAGGGCGCGATCGAGGCCGCCGACGTGACCGCCGCCCTCGCCGGCCCGGCGACGCCGCGGGGCGGAGAGCTGCGCGGTGCCCGCGACGGGCGGCTGACCGACGCGGTCGAGCTGCATCTGCAGCGCTATTTCGACCTGCACGGCGACCAGCTGCCGCCGCCCGGCCTCTATGACCGGATCATGCGCGAGGTCGAGCGGCCGCTGATCCAGATCGCCCTCGACGCCTGTGCAGGCAACCAGCTGCGCTGCGCCGAACTGCTGGGGATCAACCGCAATACGCTTCGCAAGAAGGTGAGCGACCTGAATATCGAGGTGACACGCCGCCGCCGCGTGATGTAAAACGGTCACAGGGACACGGGCAATCGTTACGCCCGTGCCACATGAACGCCGCGGTGACAGCGGCGGACCGAGGGCGAGTGCAGGCGGTGACGCGGGCAGCGGCAAGAGCAGGCGGGGCGCAAGCTGCCGCCTTTGCGGGGCGACCCTGGGACCGTCTGGCCCGGCTGCGCCGGCAACGCCGCATTCAGACCGCCGCCATCGCCTTCATGGTCGTGCTGGGGCCCGTGCTGGCGCTGGCGACCTATGGCGTGATGGGCCCGCTGAGCGAGCGCACCGCCAGCCGCGGGCTGCGGCTGATCCTGCTCGCCGATCTGATCTATATCCTGCTGCTCGTCGGCCTCGTCGCCGCACGCATGGTGGGGATGCTGGCCGCGCGCCGCACCGCCGCGGGCTCGCGGCTGCACATGCGCCTCGTCGGCGTCTTCACCGCGCTGGCGCTGGTGCCGACGGTGCTGGTCGCGCTCTTTGCCGGGCTGACCGTCAACATCGGCCTTGAGGGCTGGTTCTCGGACCGGGTGCAGCAGGTCGTCTCGACCTCGCTCTCGGCGGCCGAGGCCTATCAGGACGAGCACCGCCGCGACCTCAGCGCCGACGCGCAACTGCTGGCGCGGGTGCTGAACGACGCCTCGCGCGGCGCGCCGGTGCTGGACGACGGCACGATCCGCTCCGTGCTGACCGACGGGCA
>NZ_JBHMQU010000058.1:1779-11961 GCF_042435015.1 Paracoccus panacisoli
TTCTGGTACGAGCAGCCGACCGAGGCGCAGTTCCGCAGCGCCGACCGCGACGGGATCGTGCTGATCGAGGACTGGCAGAACAACGAGTTCCGCGCCCTCGTCCACCTCGACCGGCTGTCGAACCGCTATCTCTACGTCACCCGCGACGTGGACGGCAGCCTGCTGGGTCTGCTCGACGACACCCGCGCCACGGTCGGCGAGTATCAGGAGCTCGAGCGCACCCGCAGCCGGGTGCTGGCCGAGTTCTCGCTGCTCTACCTTGGCTTCGCGCTGCTGCTGGTGGCGGCGGCGATCTGGCTGGGGCTGTGGTTCGCCGAGCGGCTGTCGCGGCCCATCGGGCGGCTGGCCGAGGCGTCCGAGCAGGTGGGCGAGGGGAACCTCGACGTGCAGGTGCCCGAGCCCGACACCGGCGACGAGATCCAGGTGCTCGGGCAGAGCTTCAACCGCATGACCCGGCAGCTCAAGACCCAGCGCGAGGAGCTGGTGGAAAGCTACCGCGCCGCCGACGAGCAGCGGCGGCTGTTCGACTCCGTGCTGGCCTCGGTCACCGCGGGGGTGATCGGACTGGACGAGGCGGGGCAGATCGACTTCGTGAACCGCTCGGCCACGCGGCTTCTGGGCCTCGACCCCGAGGCCGACCACGACCGCCCGCTGGCCGAGGCGGTGCCCGAGTTCGCGCCGCTGTTCCAGCGCCTCGGCGCCTCGGTCGCCGACAGCGTGCAGGACGAGGTGCGGCTGAACCGCGAGGGCCGGATCGAAAGCCTGCTCGTCCGCATCGCCGCCCGGCTGGCCGAGGACGGGTCGGTGGCGGGCTACGTAATCGCCTTTGACGATGTGACCGAGCTCGTTTCGGCGCAGCGCATGGCCGCCTGGGGCGACGTGGCGCGGCGCGTCGCGCACGAGATCAAGAACCCGCTCACCCCGATCCAGCTGTCGGCCGAGCGCATCCGCCGCAAGTTCGGCCGCCTCGCCACCGCCGACGAGGACCGCGAGGCGCTGACCCAGTACACCGAGGTCATCATCCGCCAGACCGGCGACCTGCGCCGGATCGTGGACGAGTTCAGCCGCTTCGCCCGGATGCCCGAGCCGGACCGGCGCGAGACCGACCTCGCCCGGCTGTTGCGCGAGGCGGTGGTGCTGCAGCAGGACGCCATCGAGGGCGGGGTGGCGACCGCCATCCCCGACGCCCCGGTGATCGTCGACTGCGACGCGGGCATGATGGGGCAGGTGTTCACCAACCTGCTGAAGAACGCGGGCGAGGCGCTGCGCGACCGCCCGGCCGGCGACTGGCAACCCGCCGTCACGGTCGAGATGCTGGCCCGCCCCGACGCGGTCACCATCCGCATCTGCGACAACGGCGTAGGCCTGCCCGAGGACCGGGGGCGGCTTTTCGAGCCCTACGTGACCCTCAAGCCCGGCGGGACCGGGCTGGGCCTGCCCATCGTCAAGAAGATCGTCGAGGAACACGGCGGCACCCTGACCCTCACCGACGCGCCCCCCGACCCCACCGGCCACCGG
The DNA here is from genome assembly GCF_042435015.1 of Paracoccus panacisoli. Lineage (NCBI taxonomy): Bacteria > Pseudomonadati > Pseudomonadota > Alphaproteobacteria > Rhodobacterales > Paracoccaceae > Paracoccus > Paracoccus panacisoli. The sequence continues at coordinate 3,298 of NZ_JBHMQU010000058.1, forward strand.
GGCGCGTTGGCCGAGATCCGCATCCCCCGCGAACGCCAGCCGGTCCGCATGGCCGCGTCGCGCAAGCAGAAACTGGAAGAGGCGAACGGCACATGAGCGACATTCTGATCGTTGACGACGAACGGGACATCCGCGAGCTGATCGCGGACATCCTCGGCGACGAGGGGTTTCCGACCCGCACCGCGGCGAACTCGGACGAGGCGATTGCGGCGCTGAACGCGGAAGAGCCGGCGCTGATGATCCTCGACATCTGGCTCAAGGACAGCCGGATGGACGGGATCGACATCCTCAAGCAGGTCAAGCGCAACAACCCCTCGGTGCCGGTGGTCATCATCTCGGGGCACGGCAACATCGAGATCGCGGTCGCGGCGATCAAGCAGGGCGCCTATGACTTCATCGAGAAGCCGTTCAACATCGACCAGCTGATGGTGGTCATCACCCGGGCGATGGAGACCAGCCGCCTGCGGCGCGAAAACGTGCAACTGCGCCGGAAAGAGGTCACGGCGGCCGAGATGCTGGGCCACTCGGCCCCGTTCCGGCGGCTGCGCGACAACCTCGACAAGGTCGCCAAGTCGAACGGCCGGGTGATGCTCTCGGGCGAGCCGGGCTCGGGCAAGGAGCTGGCTGCGCGCTACATCCACGCCCATTCGCCGCGCGCCGACGCGCCCTTCGTCACCGTGCCCTGCGCCACCATCGAGCCCGAACGGATGGAGGAGGTGCTGTTCGGCCGCGAAACCCCCGAGCGCGGGATCGAGCCGGGGCTTTTGGAGCAGGCCCACGGCGGGGTGATCTACTTCGACGAGGTGGCCGACATGCCGCTCGGCACCCAGCCCAAGATCCTGCGGGTGCTGACCGAACAGCAGTTCCAGCGCGCCGGCGGCTCTGACCGGGTGCGGGTGGACCTGCGGGTGATCTCGTCCACCAACCGCGACCTCGGGTCCGAGATCGCCGCCGGCCGCTTCCGGCAGGAGCTGTTCGACCGGCTGAACGTGGTCCCGGTGCCGGTCCCCTGCCTCGCCGAGCGGCGCGACGACATCGCCGAGCTCGCACGGCACTTCATTGCCCAGTTCCACGCCACCCAAGGGCTGCCCGAGCGGGAACTGCCCGACGAGACCGTGGCCGCGCTGCAAGCGATGCGCTGGCCGGGCAACATCCGGCAACTCAGGAACGTGATCGAGCGGGTGCTGATCCTCGGCGACGGCACCGGCCCGATCCAGCCCGGCGAGCTCGACACGCAAGGGGCGACGCCCGACAACGGCGAGGCGCTGGCGCTGGGGCCGCAGATCACCGCGCTGGCGCTGCGCGAGGCGCGCGAGCTGTTCGAGCGGGAATATCTGCTGGCGCAGATCAACCGCTTCGGCGGCAATATCAGCCGCACCGCGCAGTTCGTGGGGATGGAGCGCAGCGCGCTGCATCGCAAGCTCAAGTCGCTGGGCGTCGTGGGCGGGATGCGGGTGGACGACGAGATCATGGCGAAATAGCGCCCCCGCCGCCCCCCCCTTGCGCGGGGGCGAGCCCGGACGCCTTCGGCGAGGGTGTTCGGGCCAGAAAGAAGCAGCGGGGCGCGCGCCCTTTCTTTCTTGTCCAAATATCCCGGGGGTCCGGGGGCTGGCCCCCGGTCCGGCGGTCGGGGCCAGCGTCAGTCGCGGGCCAGCGGATCCCAGCCGCCCGGGGTGCGCTCGACCGTGTCATCGTCCTCGGGCGCGTCCTCGGGGGGCGCGCCGTCCAGCGCCGCAAAGGCGATGCGCTGGCGGTCGGTCCAGAGCACGCGGATGCGGTGGCCGTCCTCGCCCGCCGTCTCGCCCTCGACCACGCCCGCGGCGTGCAGCCAGGCGCGGCGACGGCCGTCCTCGAACGGGACGGTGACCTCGGCCGCGACCCGCGGCTCGTCGAGCACCCGGGCCAGCGCAGCGTCGATGGCGGCGACGAGGTCCTCGATCCCCTCGCCCGACAGGGCGCTGACCGCCTGCACCCCCTCGCGCCGCGCGTCGGTGCGGCGCAGCGCGGCGCGGGTCTCGGGCGAGAGCGCGTCGATCTTGTTCCAGACCTCGATCAGCGCCACGTCCTCGTCCACCCCCAACCCGTCGAGGATGTCGCCGACGTCCGCCGCCTGCTCCTCGGTCTCGGGGTGCGAGATGTCGCGGACGTGCAGGATCAGGTCGGCCTCGAGCACCTCTTCCAGCGTGGCGCGGAAGGCCGCGACCAGCTCGTGCGGCAGGTCCGAGATGAAGCCCACGGTGTCCGACAGGATCACCCGCCGCCCCTTGGCCTCGCCATCCGCGCCGGGCAGGTTCACCGCCCGCATGGTCGGGTCGAGCGTGGCGAACAGCATGTCCTTGGCCACCACCTCGGCCCCGGTCAGGCGGTTGAAAAGCGTCGATTTCCCGGCGTTGGTGTAACCCACCAGCGCGACGATCGGATAGGGCACCTTGGCGCGCGCCGCGCGGTGCAGCGTGCGGGTGCGGACCACGCGCTCGAGCTGGCGGCGCAGGCGGATCATCTGATCGTCGATGGCGCGCCGGTCGGCCTCGATCTGCGTCTCGCCGGGGCCGCCGACGAAGCCGAAGCCGCCGCGCTGGCGTTCGAGGTGGGTCCAGGCGCGGACCAGCCGGGTGCGCTGATAGCTGAGCGCGGCCAGTTCCACCTGCAGCACGCCCTCGCGCGTGCGGGCGCGGTCGGCGAAGATTTCCAGGATCAGCCCGGTGCGGTCGAGAATCTTGACGTCCCAGTGCTTTTCCAGGTTGCGCTGCTGCACGGGCGTCACCGGCCCGTCGATCAGCACCAGCTCGGCCCCCTCGCCGTCGGCGGCGGCGGCGATCTCGGCCCCCACCTCGTCGAGCTTGCCGGACGAGAACAGCATCCCCGGCGCCGGGTTGCGCAGCCGCACGACGCTGGCCCCCACCACCTCGATGGCGGGCAGGGCGCGGGCCAGCGCCACCGCCTCTTCAAGCGCCAGCTCGGGCGAGCGGCGCTGCCCCCGGCGGTCGCCGAGGTCGGGGTGGATGACGTAGGCGCGGGTCGGGCGGGTGGCGGTCGAGTGCGGCTCCGCCACTCAGTCCTCGCCTTCGTACAGGCTGATCGGCTGGCCCGGCATGATGGTCGAGATCGCGTGCTTGTAGACGAGCTGCGACTGGCCGTCGCGGCGCAGCAGCACGCAGAAATTGTCGAACCAGGTGATGACGCCCTGCAATTTGACGCCGTTGATGAGGAAGATCGTCACCGGAACCTTGGCCTTGCGGACGTGGTTCAGAAACGCATCCTGAAGGTTCTGCTTGTCGCCGGCCATGCGGGACACCTTTTCTTGTTATTGGGCAGGATCAATACGTCGGGCAGACAGTTCACATCTAGGCGAGCGCCCCAAATGTGACAAGCCGACCCGTGCGGGCGGCACGGGATGCCCGGGCAGGGTGTTTCCCTTTCGCAACGGCACGCTATGCTCGCCTCCGCCTGATCCCCGCGTTGAGGAGCGCCCGTAGATGCAGTCCGTGTTTCACCTTGCCTATCACGTCACCGATCTGGACGCGGCGCGGGCGTTCTATGGCGGGGTGCTCGGCTGCGCCGAGGGACGCTCGACCGACACCTGGGTCGATTTCGACTTCTTCGGCCACCAGATCAGCCTGCACCGGGGCCAGCCCTTCGCCACCACGAACACCGGCAAGGTCGGCGACCACATGGTGCCGATGCCGCATCTGGGCGTGGTGCTGGGGATCGAGGACTGGCGCACCCTCGCCGACCGGCTGACCGCCGCGGGCGTGCGCTTCGAGCTTGAGCCGCACATCCGCTTTCCGGGCGAGCCGGGCGAGCAGGGGACGATGTTCTTCCGCGACCCGTCGGGCAACCCAATCGAGGTCAAGGGCTTCGCCGACACCGCCGGGATCTTCGCCCGCTAAGTCCCCGCCCTAGCGCCGCCACGCCCCGGGCGAGAGCAGCGCGAGGATCGCCAGCATCTCGAGCCGACCGGCGACCATCGCCGCGGCCAGGATCGCCTTGTTGACCGTGGACAGCCCCGCCCAGCCGGCCCACGGGCTGCCGGCGATGCCGGCGCTGCCCTCGAACACCGGGATCAGCGGGATCGCCTCGGCGAGCTGCCCGGTGTTGGTCAGCGCCGCGACGCTGAGGATCGTCGCCGTCTCGAAGGCCACCGGCCTCAGCGAGACGAGCGCGATGGTCACCACGATCGAGAGCGCGAAGACCATGAAGAAGACGAAGGCCAGATAGGCGCCGCTGCCCCGCAGCCGCCGCGTGATCGGCCCGCCGCCCGCGACCGAGGCGGGGTGGACGATCTTGTCCAGCTCGCGCCGCGCGTGCAGCCCGAGCGCAAAGACCCGCAGCAGCTTGACCCCGCCCGCCGTGGTGGCGACGCCGCCGCCCATGATGGCGAGGCCCGCGAGCATCAGCCCCGGCGCCGAGAGCCCGGCCCAGGCGCGCGCACCCTCCCAATGGACCGAGGTCCAGCCGGTGGTGGTCAGGAACGACAGCGCCGTGAACCCCGCCCCCCAGGCCGCCGCCGCCGCCCGGGCGAGCCCGCCGGCGAGGCTGTCGGCGGCAGGCTCGGGCGTCGAGACCGGCTGCACGCCCTCGTCGAAGGCGCCGATGAAGGGCCGCAGGAACAGGACCAGCGTGACCAGCAGCACCAGCCCCGCGGCCATCCGCAGCTCGGGGTCGTTGCGCAGGCGGCGGCTGGCCTTCAGCTCGCCACCCCCCGGCCAGCCGCGGCGGGTCAGCGCGGTCAGCATGAAGGCCGCGATGAGGGCCTCGGCCGCGACGCCGCCGCTGGCGCCCACCGGCTGCCCGGTCAGCCCGACGCCGCTGGTCGAGAGCGTGCCCATCGCCCGGATCAGCGAATCGAGGCTGCCCGCGCCGGTCATCATCAGCAAGAGCCACAGAAGCCCCGTGGCGCCCGCGTACATCGGCACGATGGACTGCCCCCAGCGGATCATCCGCAGCGCCGGGTCGGCGAGGTGGGCGGCATAGTCGCGCCCCGGCCGCAGCTGCGACCTGGTCGGCCCCTCGATCCGGCCGAAGCGGTCGTCGGCCCCGGCCGAGCGGTCCATCACCTCGAACCCGCCCAGCCGCAGCGGTGCCATCATGGCGATGGCCGCGACGAGGATGAACATCCCCCCCAGCCATCCCAGCGTCGCGCGCCACAGATGCAGCGTCGGCGGCAGCTTTTCGGCGACATAGAGCGACGCGCCGGTGGTGGTGAGGCAGGACAGCATCTCCCACCAGGCGTTGAAGAGGCCGGTGTCGGGGATGACCGCGGCGAAGGGCACGGCGGCCAGCAGCGGCAGCCCGGCGAAGACGCCCAGAAGCGTCGCCAGCACCTGCGGCGCAGGCGCGGTGGCCGGGGCGCTCGCCGTGGCGAGCCCCGCGATCACGCCGAGGACGAGAAGTCCCGCGGCGCTGCCCGCGAAGATTGCGGCGATGTCGGGGGCGCCGGTCGCGGCGGCGTGGGCGGCGGGGATCAGCATCGCCAGCGCCAGCACCAGCGCGGCGATCACCAGAACCGGCAGCCGTCCGAGGCGATCCACCCGCGCCGCCCCCTCAGAACCAGTCGGCCGAGATCTGCAGCAGCTGCTCGACCTCGGCGATGTCGCCCGAGAGCGCGAAGATCAGCACCAGGTCGCCGGCCTCGAGCCGCGTGTCGGGGCGCGGCTTGATGACCTCGCCCTGCTTCTCCACCGCCGCGACCAGCGCCCCCCGCGGCAGGTCGAGGTCGCGCAGCACCGCCCCGGCCAGCGGCGAGCCGGGCAGCACCTGCGCCTCGATCAGCTCGGCCTCGGCGTCGCCCATGGCGTAGACGTCGCGCACGAGGCCGCGGCGGATGTGGCGCAGGATCGAGCTGACGGTGACCGCGCGCGGGCTGATCTGGGCGTCGATCCCGAGGCTTGAGGCCAGCGGCAGCAGCGTCGGGTCGTTGATCAGCGCGATCACCATCCGCGCCCCCGCCTGCCGCGCCCGCACGGCGGCGAGGATGTTGGTGCGGTCGTCCTCGGTCAGCGTCACCACCGCGTCGGCCTGGCGCACGCCCGCCTCGGCCATGACCTCGGGGGCCATGCCGTCGCCGTGCAGGACGATGGTGCGCTTGAGCCCCTCGGCGGCGGCCTCGGCGCGGTCGCGGTTGCGCTCGATCAGCTTGACGTTCATCGCCGCCCGGGTGTCGAGCGTCTGCGCCACGGCCAGCCCGATGTTGCCGCCGCCGATCAGGACCACCCGGCCGATCCGCTCGGCCGGCATCCCGAAGATGTCGAGCGTGCGGGCGATGTCGGCCTCGGGCGCCACCACATAGGCCTTGTCGCCCGCGTGCAGCTGGTCGCCCGGCTCGGGGGCGAAGAACCGCTCGCCGCGGCGGATGCCGACGACGATGGCGCGCAGGCCGAAGAAGGTCTGGTCGAGCTGGCGCAGGGGCGCGTGCAGGATCTGGCATTCGTTGTCGAGCGACAGCGCCACCATCCGCACCTTGCCGTCCATGAAGGTCTCGGTGTCGAAGGTGCTGGGCGCATCGAGCCGCGCGAGCGCCGCCTGCGCGACCTCGCGCTCGGGGCTGATGACCACGTCGATGGACAGGCTGTCGGCCTGGTAGAGGTCGGCGTATTCGGGCTTGAGATAGCCGCGGCCGCGGATCCGCGCGATCCGGCGCGGCACGGTGAAGAGCGCGTGGGCGACCTCGCAGGCGACGATGTTGACCTCGTCCGAGGCGGTCGCGGCGATCAGCAGGTCGGCGTCGCCGGCGCCTGCGCTGTCGAGCACCTCGGGGTGGCTGGCGTGGCCCACGACGCCTTGGACGTCGAGCGCGTCGTTGGCCTGCTGGATCAGGCGGTGGTCGTGGTCGATGAGCACGATGTCGTGGCGCTCGCCCGAGAGCTGCCGGGCGATCTGCCAGCCGACCTGACCCGCGCCGCAGATGATGATCCTCATGCCGCCCCTCGCCGCGATGCTGGCTTGGGGATAGGCGCTCAGGGGCGAGGGGGCAATGGGGTGGGGTGTTTGCGGGGGGACACGGGGGTGGCGGAGGTGGCTCCGGCCCCACGGATAGCCGGGCAACGGCCGTTCCAGCGATGCGGCGGTCGCTCCGCGCCCTAAGGTTAGCCGGGCAACGGTCGTATCCGGGGGGGGAGGAGGCACTGTGTCCCACAGTTGGCTGCGCGTTCAGCCCGGCGGCCTCGGCAGCGGAGGCTCCGCTCCCTATGGCTGGTGGCGCCACGGCCGTTTCTGGCAGTAGCGGAGGTGGCCTACGGATGGCCGGGCCATCCAGCGCACCGCGCTCCAAGGACCGCCGACTTCCCCGCCCTACTGCTCGCGAAACGCCCGCACGAAATAGTCGCTCAGCGGCTTGACCAGATAGGCGAGCGGGCTGCGTTCGCCGGTCTGGATGTAGACCTCGACCGGCATCCCGGGGATCAGCGCGAGGTCGCCCAGCTTGTCGCGCTCGGACTGCGGCAGCGTGACCTCGGCGCGGTAGAACTGCATCCGCGAGGCCTCGTCCACCACCGCGTCGGCCGAGACGCGGGCGAGCGTGCCGTCGATCTCGGGCGTGGTGCGGCTCGAGAAGGCCGAGAACCGCAGCACGACCTGCTGCCCGACATGGACCTCGTCCACGTTGATCGGGGCGATGCGGGCCGCGATTACCAGCGGGCGGTCCTGCGGGATCAGGTACATCACCGGCTCGGCCGGGCGGATCACCGAGCGGGGCGTCGTGACCTGAAGCTGGTGGATGATCCCCGAGACCGGGGCGCGGATGTCGAGCCGGGCGATCTGCTCGGTCAGCCCGCGGCGGCGCTCGGCCAGCTCGAGCTCGCGGTAGCCGAGGTCGCGCAGCTCGGTCTCGGCCTGCTCGCGCCGGGTCGCGGCGAGGCGCAGCTTGCTGATCCCGATCTCGGTGATCTGGGTCTGCCCCTGCGCGCGGCCCGCCTTGAGCTCGCCCAGCTGTCCGTCGAGCCGCGCCGCCTCGCGTTCCAGCGCCAGCACCCGCGGGGCCTGCGCGAGGCCCTTGTCGAGCAGGCTCTGCGCGTCCTTCAGCTCGCGCCCGATCAGCACCCGCTGCTGGTCGAGCGCGGCGGACTGCGCGTCGATCCCCTCGATCTGCTGGCCGACCTGCTCGGCCTGGGCGTCGAGCTGCTCGGTGGACTGGTGCAGCGTGTCGAGGCGCGAGCGGAAGAGGCTCGTCTGCCCGTCGATCATCGCCTGAAGGTCGGGACGGGAGGGCGCCAGCTCGGTCAGCTCGGTCGGAAAGGTGATCTCGGGCTGGTCCACGCGCTCGGCCTCGAGCCGGCCGCGTCGGGCCAGCACCTCGAAATACTGCCCTTCGACGATGGCAAGCTCGGTCCTGAGCAGCGTCCCGTCGAGGCGGATGAGCAGGTCGCCCGCGGCGACGGTCTGGCCCTCGCGTACGGCGATCTGCTCGACCACCCCGCCCTCGGGGTGCTGGACGACCTGACGGTGTTGCTCGACCTCGACCTGGCCGGGGGCGACGACCGCCCCGGCGATGCGCGAGAAGACGGCCCAGCCGCCGAACCCGCCGATGAGCAGCAGCAGCCCGAAGACCCCGAGCAGGACCGCGCCGCGCGCCGACCAGCGGGCGGCGGGCGGGGTGGGGGGCGGGGTGAGCGGCGCCCCGGTGGCTGGCGGGCCGCCGCGCCCGGTGCGGCGTGGAGGCCGCGGCGG
>NZ_JBHMQU010000059.1:0-90325 GCF_042435015.1 Paracoccus panacisoli
CCATCGTTACATGCCCGGAGCTCGCTGCTCGGCAATTTCCACCACATACGCGACACGACCGGTTTGACCGGTTCCTGCAGGCTCATCCGGAACTGGCGGACGAGCCGCTCGAGACGATGCTGTCCCATTGGGCAGCGGCCAAGTCCACCCGCAATCACGCGGCGGAATGCCAGAAGCTGGGGCGCATCCTGACCAAGGCGCGGCACCGGCTCGATCCAAACATTCCGCCGAAACGCTTCAACCCGCGACCGGAACGAGAGGTGGCTCGGGAGCACCGGCAACCGCATATCTTCAGCCCGGCTGACATCCGGCACATGCTCGAAGTCGCCCGTTCCTATCCGTCGCCGCATGCCCCGCTGCGGCCGTGGACCCTCTACACCATGATCCTGCTTGCCTATTGCGCCGGGCTTCGACGTAGTGAGATTGCGCGGCTCGATCTGGGCGACGTCGACCTTCAATCCGGCACGATCACGGTCCGGGAAACGAAGTTCTACAAGACCAGGATCCTGCCTCAGTCGGACAGCGTCATGACCGAACTACGTGCCTATCTCGATGCGAGGCGGCGCGCAGGTGCTCCACAAGACAAGCAATCGGGGTTGTTTTGGCAGGGCCACTTCAAGGGCCACCATACTCCGGAGACGGTCACCACGATGATCACCAACGTCATGCGCCGCGCCGGATTCAAGCCACCCTCCGGACGGACGGGGCCACGTGTGCATGACCTGCGGCATTCGATGGTCGTGAACCGGATCCTTCAATGGTACCGGATCGGCATCAACCCGCAGGACCGCCTGCACTTCCTCTCGACCTATCTGGGTCACCGGGACATCAACTCGACGCTGGTCTACATCACCGTCACGCAGGATCTTCTGCAGGAAGCCAGCGAGCGGTTCCGCGCCGTCGGCGCCCCCTGTCTCAACGGGGAGGCGCTGTCATGAAAGCCACAAATCCCTTCCCCGAACTGTTGCGGGCCTTCTTCCAGGAATGGCTGGCGGAACAGCGTAGCGCCTCGATCCATACCATCAAGTCCTATCGGGACACCTGGCGGATGTTGCTCCGGTTCGTCGCGGAGCGAAACGGCGGCGGTGTCGCACGGATCACGCTGGCCGACGTCTCCGCCAGCGAGGTGCGCGCGTTCCTTACCCATGCCGAGCATGGTCGCAAGGGCACGATCGGCACGCGCAATTGTCGGCTTGCCGCGATCCGCAGCTTCTTCAGCTTCGTGGCGGACAAGGACCCTGAATATATCGCCCAATGCGCCGAGGTCCTCACGATCCCGCTCAAGCGAAAACCTACCGCCGTGCCCTGCTACCTTGAGCCAGGGGAGGTCGAGGCCATTCTCGCGCAGCCCGACCGGTCGACCATTGAAGGGATGCGAGACCATGTGCTGCTGTCGCTGCTCTATAATAGCGGTGCGCGCATCCAGGAGGCGCTCGATCTGTGTCCCGGCGCGATCCGTTTTGAAGCACCGTATTATGTGCGTCTTTACGGCAAGGGGCGAAAGGAACGCATCTGCCCGCTCTGGCCGGAAACCGTGGCTTTGATGAAGAAGCTGCTGGAGCGGCAGCCACGCGCGCCGGATGAGCGCATCTTCGTCAATCGCTACGGCGAGCCACTGGGAGCTTCGGGCGTGCGGTTCAAGCTGGCGGCCTACGTCGCGGCCGCGGCGAAAACGACGCCCTCGCTGCGTTTGAAACATGTGACGCCGCACAGCTTCCGGCACGCGACGGCCGTCCACCTCGTCGCGGCGGGCGTCGACATCACCGTCATCCGCAGCTGGCTGGGGCATGTCAGCCTCGACACGACCAACCACTACGCTCAGGCCAATCTCGAAACCAAGCGAAAGGCGCTCGAACAGGTCGGCGTTCCGGCAGAAGGAAATCGACCCGCGCGATGGAAACGTGACGCGGACCTGCTCGCCTGGCTCGATACCCTCTGACCCCAACCGAAGGAGAAATAATGTGAAGGACGCAGCCCCGATATCCCCGAAAAATAGCGATGGTGCCGCGTTCCTTCGCATTATCGCGTCCTCGCGATTAGCCATCTTATGCGCAGCTGCGCATAACGTCCGGAAGGCATCGGCGTAGCTGTCGTAGATGCGGATCTGCTCCGGGGTCAGCTCATGGTCGAGCAGCTCGTATTCCACGCCTTTGAATGACAGCGAACGGGCGGTGTAGAGGCCGAGGGCGCGCAGGTCGCGGGCCAGCACCTCCATTGCCGCGACGCCGCCGGCCTCGATCGCCTCGACGAATTCCGCCCTGGTCGAGAACGGGAAATCCTCGCCGCCCCAGAGGCCCAGGCGCTGCGCATAGGCGAGGTTGTGGACGGTGGTGGCGCCGGTGGCCGAGACATAGACGACGCGGGCCTGCGGCAGGGCATGCTGGAGGCGCAGCCCGGCGCGACCCTGCTGGCTGGCGGCGACATCACCGCGTTCTCCCTTGCCGCCGGCGGCGTTGGCCATGGCATGCGCCTCGTCGAAGATGATGACCCCATCGAAGTCGGAGCCCAACCATTCGACGATCTGTTTGACGCGCGAAACCCTTTCGCCGCGGTCGTCGGAGCGCAGCGTGGCATAGGTCAAAAATAGGACGCCTTCGCCCAGAGTGATCGGCTTGCCTTGTAGGAAGCGCGACAGCGGCGTGACCAGCAGCCGCTCCATGCCGAGGGCGCTCCAGTCCCTTTGGGCGTCCTCCAGCAGCTTGTCCGACTTCGATATCCAGACCGCCTTACGCCGCCCTTGCATCCAGTTGTCGAGGATGATGGCAGCGGATTCCCGGCCCTTGCCGACACCAGTGCCGTCGCCGACCATGAAGCCCTGACGGAAGCGGATGGCACCCTCGGCCTCCTCCGGCGCGGCGGACAGGCTGTCGAGCGTGTCATCGACCGTCCAGGCCCCGGCGAGGAAGCCCGTATGGGCCTCGCCGGCATAGATCACGGTTTCCAGTTGCGCCTCGGACAGCCTACCGAGGATGTCGCCGGGCAGCATCGGCCGGTAGCTCGGCTTCGGCGGCGCGATGCTCGCCATCGACGCCGATTGCACGAGCTGGGTCGGATGCGCCTGCGCGCCGGCGATGCGGATGGTCTGGAGACCGTATTCCTCATAGATCGCATCGGAGAGGCGGCCGTCTTCGGCCGGTGCCCAATCGACGGTCTCATAGGCGAGCGGCACCCCCTCCGGCTCGGCCAGCGGCGCGGCGGGCGCAGCCCTCGCCGTTCGGTTGACATAGCCGCGCACGGTGCGGGGGACGGCAGGCCGCGCGATCGGCACGGCAACGCCGGGATCGACCGGCAGCCGCGCGGGCAACTGATCCGCCAGCCAGCCCATCAGCGTCGCCACGTCCGGCGCGACTCCGATTGCTGTCGGAAACACCGCAGGGTCGTCGGCGGGCAGCTTGTCGATGACGGTCAGCCGGGTTGGGATCGTGGTGCCATGCTTGGCATAGACCGACCCATCGACTGCGGCGGAAAAGGTGACGCGGCCGCGCTCCTGCAGCCGGGTCCAGGAGGCGGTCCATGCCGGATTGTCGGCGGCGAAGCTCGCCCCGGTGATGGTCACAAGCCGCCCGCCGGGCGCAAGGCGCGCCAGCGCCGAGGCGACATGGCGGAAGGCGGCATCGGCCATGCGGCCCTCGACATTCACCATGACCGAGAACGGCGGGTTCATCAGCACGACGGTCGGAACGAGGCCGGGATCGAGGTGATCGTCGATCTGGGCGGCGTCGAAGCGGGTCACGGAGAGGGCCGGAAAGAGAGAGGAAAGCAGGCCGGCGCGCATCTCGGCGAGTTCGTTGAGGAGCAGCGTGCCGCCGGCGATCTCGGCCAGAATGGCGAGGAGCCCGGTGCCGGCCGAGGGCTCCAGCACCCGGTCGGCAGGCGTGATCGCCGCCGCCGTGAGCGCGGCGAAGCCGAGCGGGATCGGGGTGGAGAACTGCTGGAAGGTCTGGGCTTCCTCCGACCGGCGTGTATGCGTCGGCAGGAGCCCGGCGATCTTGCCGAGCTGCGGCAGGATAGCCGCCGATGACCCGGCTCTGCGGAAAAGCGCAGCGCCGTATTTGCGCAGGAAGAGGACGGTCGCCGCCTCGCAGGCATCATAGGCGGTCTTCCAGTTCCAGGCGCCGGTGGCATCGGAAGCGCCGAAGGCCGCTTCCATGGCGCCGCGCAGGGTTGCGGCATCGACACGCTGACCGCGTTCGAGATGCGGCAGCAGGAAACCGGCAGCGGTGAAGGTGGAAGCAGCCGTCTCGGCGTCATGGTCGAGTGGAAGCGGCGCGGCGGCGGAGGCCGCCGCGGAAGCAGAGATCATGTTCATCGGAGATTCCTTGGGAGAGCGGAATAGGACCGAGCCGCACGGCGCTCTCTCGACCGCACCGGCTCAAATCCCTTCCGGCCGCTCTCTCCCTCTCAAGCCGTGGCGTAAACAGGCATGAAACAAGCGCCCGGCCGAGAGGCGGAGCGCTTGTCGGGGTCAGCCAAAACGGCGTCCGGCTTTGGTGAAGGTATATTCGTTGGCGGTGATGGTCTCATCCACCGCCTCATCCGAGGAGAGGTAGTCGTATTCGCGCTCAAGCTGGCGGTAGAGCCAACGGGCCAGATCGCGCAGCGCCTCAATCACGATCTCCTCGGCATCGGCGGTCATGTCCTGATATGTCTGGCTGTCGCGTTCGACGGAAATCGCCATGCAATACTCATGGTAGTAGCGACCACGATGGCTGGCCTCGGCGCGAAGCTGGTAGAAATTGCGTCGCTGGATTGCCTGAAGGGCATCGGCGATACCGTGCAGGGCCGTATCCTGCGGTGCATGGGATCGAATCTCGGCCGAGGCGTTCTTCCGATAGGAGTAGAACCCTTCCCAGCAAGCGCCATCGCCTTGTGACCAGAAGCCTGAGAAGAAGATGCGCGGCTCCTGCCGCGAGCCGCCGCCATATATCCCCGGCCGAGACGATATGGATGGGGAATGGCAGGACATTCGGCGATCCCAGCCAGGCAAGATGCTCATAGACCGCGTTCGGCTCCCAGCCGGTGTCCGCGAAGATCGCGCAATCCGGCATCGGGCCGATCTCGCCATGGGCAGCCATGAGGGCGAGCGTGGTCGACTGGACGCCGGCGCCGAGGCTGAGGACACGCAGGCGGATCTCGGCCGCCTGCGCAGGATCGGGGATCGAGCCGGGAAAGGCGAGCGCGTTCATCATGCTGCCTCCCGCTCATCGTCGGCCGCACCGAGCCCGTCCGCATCTGGCAGGAAGGACAAAATCCAGTCGGCCGCTTTGCTCGCCTGCGAGGCAGCGCGGACGACGGCCCGGTTGTCCTCGCGCAGCACTTCGAGCCAGGAGGCGATGTAATCGGCATGGCGGACGGTCGGCACAATGCCGAGGGAGGCACAGCAGAAGGCGGCCGAGATTTCCGCCACCAGCTCCTCGAAAGCGTATTTCCTGGTGCCGAAGGAACCGGAAAAATCGCGGTTCAGCCGGGACGCATGGCCTGTCGCATGACCCAGTTCATGCAGGGCCGTCCGGTGCCAGTTGATCGGCTCGAAATAGGCTTGCGGCGGCGGAACGACCACATGGTCGAGGGCCGGGACGTAGTAGGCGCGGTCGCCGCCGATGCGGAAGTCGATGCCGGTCGCCTTGATGAGCGCCTCGACCCTCGGCTCGACCAGTCCGGATGGCGGAGGCGGCATGGCCACGGCAATGTCCTCGGGCAGGCCCTCGCACTGCGCGGTGTTGAACACCGTGAACCGCTTCAGGAACGGGATCTTCCCCGGTTCCTCGCCGGTCTCGCGCGCCCGCCGCTTCTCGTCCTCGGGCGTGAAGCGATCGGCATAGACGACGGTTGTGCCGCGCTCGCCCTTGCGGACATTGCCGCCGAGCGAAAGCGCCTGGCGGAAGGTGAGCCAGCCCTGTCCGGGGAAGCCGTGCTGGACGACGGCGCCCCACAGGATGAGGATATTGATGCCGCTATAGGCGCGGCCGGTGCTGGCGTTCTGCGGCAGGCCGAGCGGAGCCTGGGCCGTGGCCTTGCCCCAGGGCTGGACCCAAGGAAAGCGCCCGGCCTCAAGCTCGGCGATGATCTTGTCGGTGATCTCGTCGTAAAGGTTCGCCCGATCCGCGCCGGAACGGGGGGTATGGTCGTATCTGGACATCGCGGTTCTCCGCGACGGGCGCCGGAGACCTCTTCTCCAGCCCTCAACCCGTCACGGCAAACCCCGTCTGCACTCTCACTCTAAAGCGGCGCTGCCGCCGATCACGGCGGCGCGGTGCCGTGCCCAACCGCAAGTTCGTCCGTGGTCGGCGGTTCGAACATCTTCGACCAAGCGAGAAGATCGTTCGGATCGACAGCCGCATCGGCAGGCGCATCGCGGTTGCGGGCGATGATCCGACGCTGCAACTCCTCGACGGGGACGTCGAGATAGTGAAGCCGGGTCTCGCAGCCGAGCGACTGCGCAACCGCCCGGTAGGAATCGCGCTCCTCTCTTGACCAGAAGCCGTTCTCCAGAATGACGTCGTTTCCGGCGGCCAGAAGGCGTTGGGCCAGACGCCATTGCAACCGTTCGACACGCGCGCGGCCCTCCTCGTCGTAGAGCTGGAATCCGAGCGCGGACATCCATTCGTCGGGAGAGAGGCGAAGCCCCTTTCCCTGATTCTCAAGCTGCCGTGCCAATGTGGTCTTGCCCGAGCCGGGAAGCCCACAGATGAGATGAAGTATAGGCATTGGGACAGTGTATCGCGAGGCGAGCGCGTCCACCACATCACTGAGTCCGGCTGAGACCTACCCAGGGGGCGTTGCGGGGTCTCCCCGCAGAAGGGGGTGTGCCGGCAACGCAGTGCCGGCCAGGGGGAAGGCTTTCCCCCGCAAGAACCGACAACCGCAAAAGCGTAGAAGTGCAAGTAAGCAATACCGGACTTCACCTGCCGCTATAGCCAAACGAGCGACCTGCTTTCGACGTTCGACCATCTTGGCATATCCCCTACAGGGGGATAGGATATGACGATGACCAAGCCATCCCAAACTCACCAATCCCACCCGGAGATCGTCAAGCGGCTGAAGCGCGCCGATGGTCATCTTCGCGGCGTCATCGAGATGATCGAGGGCGGGCGGCCGTGCCTCGACATCGCCCAGCAGCTCCATGCCGTCGAGAAGGCTATCGCCCAGGCCAAGAAGACACTGATTCAGGATCACCTCGACCATTGCCTCGAAGAAGTGGTCGGGCCGCTCGGGCGTGATCGGCGGCAGTCGATCGACGAGTTCAAGGAAATAGCGAAGTATCTGTGATGTTGGCGATCCTCGAAAACCGGACCTATCGCCACCTCTTTCTGGCACAGGTCATCGCACTGGTGGGAACCGGCCTTGCGACGGTGGCGCTGGGCCTGCTGGCTTTCGAACTGGCGGGGGCAGAGGCCGGTGCGGTGCTGGGGACCGCGCTCGCCATCAAGATGATCGCCTATGTCGGTGTCGCGCCGGTCGCATCGGCATTCGCCGAGCGTGTGCCGCGGCGCGCCATGCTGGTGGCGCTCGATCTCGTCCGCGCCGCCGTTGCCGTTTTCCTGCCTTTCGTCACCGAGATCTGGCAGGTTTATGTTCTGATCTTCGTGCTGCAATCGGCCTCGGCCGCCTTCACGCCGACCTTCCAGGCGACGATCCCCGACATCCTGCCGGACGAGAAGGAATACACGCGCGCGCTGTCGCTCTCCCGGCTGGCCTACGATCTGGAAAGCGTCGTCAGTCCGATGCTGGCGGCGGCACTTCTCGCCTTCATCTCGTTCCATAGCCTATTCGCCGGCACGGTGATCGGCTTCCTCGTCTCGGCGGCTCTGGTGATCTCGGTCGTCCTGCCGAGTCCGAAACCGTCGAAACCACGTGGTATCTACGACCGCACGACGCGCGGCATCCGCATCTATCTGGCGACGCCGCGCCTGCGCGGGCTGCTGGCGATCAACCTCGCAGTCGCCTCGGCGGGCGCGCTGGTGATCGTGAATACGGTCGTTTACGTGCAGGCTGTCTATGGCCTCGACAACCAGGCGATGGCCCTGGCCCTCGCGGCGTTCGGTGGCGGCTCGATGGTCGCGGCGCTTGCGCTGCCGAAGCTGCTGGACTCGATTCCAGATCGAACGGCGATGCTCGGTGGCGCATCGCTGCTGGCGGTGGGAACACTGGCGGCGGCGGCGCTGCCGGGCTACGGCTGGCTGTTGCCGCTGTGGTTCCTGCTCGGTGTCGGCTATTCCACGGCACAGACGCCATCCGGCCGGCTGCTCCGGCGCTCGGCCAATCCCGAAGACCGGCCGGCGCTGTTCGCCGCGCAGTTCGCGCTTTCCCATGCCTGCTGGCTGATCGCCTATCCGCTTGCCGGGTGGGCCGGCGCGACGCTCGGCCTGCCGATGACGGCGATCATTCTGGCCGCGCTGGCCGCTGTCGCGATCGGCATCGGCTTCGCCGTCTGGCCTGCCGACGATCCAGAGGTGCTTGAACACGGTCATGCCGATCTGTCGGCCGACCATCCGCATCTCGCAGAAGCTGGGCATGGTCGACGCCATGCCCATGCCTATGTGATCGACGACATGCACGCGGCTTGGCCGCGTGAGCGCTGATCGCGCTCCCGTCAGGTTCTCTGGTCCGGCTCCGAAGGGAGCGCATATCGGATAACACGCAGATGGTCATCGTCCTCCAGCGTGACTTCAAGCACCTGGTTCACAAGGTCTGGATCGGCGTCAAGTTCGAGCAGGGCTTGCTCGAACAACTCCAATTGGAGGGCTCGCGTCATACCCTCGGGGCCATTGAGGCAGACCAGTCCGGCATGCAGATCGACACGGGCATATTGCCCTTTCTCGCCGGGGCGCGAGGCTGCGCCCCGGAAATCGACGGAATTGCGGGTCACGAAGGTCCAGTCGTCCTCGATGATGAGGGGGATGAGATCCCAGTCCTTCGCGCCCGAGCGGCCCAGCCAGACGACATGGGACGATTCCCCATGCCCCCTCTGGTGAGCCAGCTCGGTCAGCTTCGGGCTGAGGCATTCGTCGATCAGGAACTTCATCCGGCTCGCCTGCGCGGCACGCGATGATCCGAGAGGATGCGCGCACCTTCGGGCAGTCTGGCGATGAGCGGCTTCGGCCGTCCGCGAAGGGGGTTGGCCTCCGCATAGAGCGTGGCCAATTCCAGCCTGTCCTCGGTCAGAGACGGATAATCCTCAAGGATCTCCTTGGCGGGGACGCCCGCCGCCAATGCGGCCGCGACGTCGTGAACCGGAACGCGCGTGCCGCTGATGACCGGGGTGCCGCCCATGATGTCATCGGAGATGGTGACCACCTCGCGCGCGGCGTCCAGCCGTTCCAGCCGTGCGACGGAACGCTCGAAGAAGGGCAGAAGGTCGATGGTCAGGAAGTCGTGGCGAACGGTCCAGTCGGCTTTCAGCATGGCCTCGGTGGCTGCGCGGTTCCAGCGCCGCAACCGTGGCTCGGCGGAGCGGATGGCGAACAGGCGTTCCTCCGAGGTCAGCCGCTTGGCGCTCTCGAAATAGAAGGCGATCAGGGTGCAGGCGGCCCCCAGCACGAAACGCCCGTTCTCGACCGAGACCAGCGTTTCGGGCAGGATGCGCTCGTCGATGACGCGATTGACATCGCGCAGGCTGACGCGGGCGACAACGGCCGCCTCCGTGGCCTTCAGCATTTCAGTCGCGGGCATGGACGCCTCCAACAAATAAATCTTCCGATGTGCCGGAATATATATTGGAGGCGCCCCGGTTTCAAGGTTGAGCAACGCCCACCCGTCCGTGTCCGCCATGGTCAGGCGGCCAGGGGTTGCGCGACTTCGGAGGGGTTGTCGTTGCCCGCCGCCTTCTGAAGGAAGCGCGCGAGTGATGTCTTCCTGGAGTCCCGATCCAGCGCATAGGTGGTCTGCTTGAACTCGATGCCGTCCAGCAGTCCCTGGATGTAGCCCGCGATCGTGTCGGCCGCCATAATGAGGGCGGTGTCGACGGTGTGGATGTAGTTGCTCGTGACCGATCCCTTTGCGTGTCCGACGAGGGCGGCGATGGTGATCTCCGTGAACCCGAGATCGTTCGCCACGCTTGCGAAACTATGGCGGAGGACGTGAGGAGTGATGTCGGCAAGCGGGGAGTCCGCGAAGATCTTCTTCCAGTGATTGGGGAAGGAGCCGAATGCCTTGTCGCCGTCTCGGCCGGGAAACACATAGTCGCCATCCGTATCGGCCCGCCGCTTTTCGAGATACTCGACGACCGGCAATCCGACCGGACGGATGGAGCGACCCTCCTTGCTGTCCTTCAGCCGCAGACAACTGTATTCGGTGTCCGCTTCATCCCATTGCAATCCGACCATCTCGGCGCGACGGCACCCGGTGAGCGCGATCTGCCGGATGATGTCCGCCGTCATGCGGTAGGTTTCGTTCTCGGCAGCGGCCCGGAGCATTTCCCCTAGGAGACGGTATTCCGCCTCGCTCAGCCGTCGGGCGCGGACATTATCCTTTGGCCGCCGAACGCCGTGAGCGGGGTTCACGTCAATGAGGCCGGCTTCCACGGCATAGGTGAGGATGCCGCCGAAGAGTCCGATGGTTCGGGTCGCGGTGCCAACGCCGCCTTTCACGATGGACTTGCCCCGGAGCTTTTCGGTCTTTGCTACCAGGCGTGTCTTGCCGGCCATGATGTCCTTCATGGCTTTGGTGATGTCGGCCTTGGTCAGATCTTTCACCCGGCGCGTGCCGAGCAGGGGAATGATGTGGCGTTGAATCCGCCCAACGTCGGAAATGATGGTGCTGGGCTTCTTCGGCCTCCCGCCTTTCCCGAGGATCAAACCGGCCTGCAAATCCTTCTGGTAGAGAGTGCAGAGTTCCTTGACCGACATGGACTTGTGATCGAGCTGCTTTTCTTCTGCCGGATCTTCGCCGCGCGCGATCCTGCCGAGTTGGACCTTGGCCTCCTGACGCGCCTGTTCCGGTGTCCAGATGCCATGCAGACCAATGGTGTAGCGCCGCGAGCGTCCTCCCTGGCGATACTGGATCACATAGCTGCGCTTGCCTGATGTGAAGACACGGAGGCCGAAACCGGGTAGCTCATCGTCCCAGATCACGTAATCACTGCGACGGCTTTCCGCCGCATCGACGACCCGTTTTGTCAGTTTAGCCATGGACTTCCTCCGTCACATGCCCGAAAACCCACGTAAGCACCACGTAAGCAGCAGGGCGAAAACCGTGGCGAACAGAAGGATAGGCTTGTCGGCAAAGGAAATCAAATTCCTTTTTATTTACAGTAGCATAGCGCATCATGGCGTGCCCCTTTCGGTAATCGACGGAGCTAGTCGTAATCCCTCCGAAGGTGGAGGCCACACGTTCGAATCGTGTCGGGTGCGCCAGTTCCTTTCATTGCACCCCAATTTCTCGGTCGGTGCTCGAGGGTGACCACCCCGCGGACTGACGATCAGAGTATCAGCTCTGCGTTCGCCCTTCGAACGCGCCGGCGAGCTGGCACCTCGATGCAAAGTGCATCGCCCTCGCACCTCCACCCCCCGTAGCCACGCAACGGCAGGGCGATCACTCCTCCGTCAAACCACTCAATTCTTCCCCCCACGAGCCTGCCTAAAAGCTGCCCCATCAGCCCAGCCTCTCCCTTAGCCGATCCGCCACCGACCGCAGCGGCATGCGCTCCAGCGCCGCCTCCGCCGAGACTGCCCCGCCCGCAGCGACCGCGGCAGCAAAGCCCGAGAGCGCCCCGGCCGTCTGCGCCATCCGGTCGAGATCCTGAAGCGCTACCATCGCGGCGAGCAGTGCCTCGCCGGTCAGGGGCGTTCCGTCAGCCGCGGCGATCAGCGGCACGTCCTGAAGGCGCAGCAGACCCTCGGTCAGCAGCGCCAGTTCGTCGGCGAGGGCCGACAGGATTTGCCCGGGCTCCATCAGAACCGCCCGATCACGGCCTCGAGGCAGGCCTTGAGGTCGGCCGGCGTGAAGGGCTTCTTGATGAAGTTGTTCATTCCCATGGACTTGCCGCGGTCGATGATCTCCTTGTCGGCGCGGCCGGTGATGAGGATGAAGCCGACGCCGCGCGTCGGCGCCTGGCTGCGCAGGCTCCGCAACAGCGTCAGCCCGTCGATCCCCGGCATGTTGAAGTCCGACAGGACCAGATGCACCGGACGCTTGGCGATCTTGGTCAACGCCTCCTGTCCGTCGGCGGCGTGGTGGACGTTGCGGATCCCCATTGTCTCGAGCGCCTGGACGATCAGGCCGCGGCTGGTGGACATGTCGTCCACGACCATGATGTGAAGCTGGTCCCTGATGCTCATGTCTCGCCCCTTCCCGGGTCGTACTGATAGACGGTATGCCCGACCGGCCGCAGCCGCGTGCGCAGGTGGTCGGGGATGCGCTCGGAGTGGCCGATCAGCAGCCACCCGCCCGGGCGCAGCTGCCGGCAGAACTTGTCCCACAGCCGCAACTGGGCGGCGGCGTCGAAGTAGATGATCACGTTGCGGCAGAAGATCACGTCGAAGGGCCCGTCGAAGGTCCAGGCGCCGTGCAGGTTCATGTGCTCGAACCGGACCATGTCGCGGACCGGCTGGCGCAGCACCCACTCGTCACCTTCGGGGGCGAAGAACTGCTGGCGGGACTGAGGAGGGATGTCGGTCAGCTCGCCGTCGCGGTAGCGGGCGCTGCGGGCGCGCTCGAGGATGGCGTGGTCGATGTCGGTGGCGACGATGGTCGCGCGGCGCCCCGCCTCGCGTGCGGCGATGGCGATGGAATAGGGCTCCTGCCCCGACGAGCAGCCGGCCGACCAGATCCGCAGCGCGCGGGGGTCGCCGGGGGTCGACGGAAACACCGTCTCGCGCAGGAAGTCGAAGTGATGCGCCTCGCGGAAGAAATGGGTGAAGTTGGTGGTCAGCGCCGAGACGAGGTGGTCGCGCTCGCCCGCGAGCGCGCCGTTGTCGAGCCGCTGGACGTAGTCGGCGAGGCTCGTGCAGTTGTTCGCGGCGATCCGCCGGTGCAGGCGCGAATCCATCATACCGCGCTTCTCCGGGCCGAGGACGATGCCGGCCTCGCGGTAGATCAGGTCGGCGATCCGCGCGTAAAGCGGGTCCGCGAAGCCGGCGGGCGGGGCGTGAAGGTCGGGGGGGGACATGGTCACGCCGCGCTGTCGGTCTGGTGGGCGGGCAGCACCGATTGCAGTTCGAGCATCCGGATGAGCCGGTTCTCGACCAGCGTCAGGGCGCTGATGCAGGCCTTGTCCTTGTCGGCGGCCAGATCGGGGGGCGGCTGCAGGTCGCTGGTGGCGACGGCGAGGATGTCGGAGACCGCGTCGACGAGCAGCCCGGCGGTCTGGCCGTTGATCGAGACGACCATGATCACGTTGCGCTCGTCGCCCTCGATCGGCGGCATCCCCAGCCGCACGGCGAGGTCGATCACCGGCAGCACGGTGCCGCGCAGGTTGATCACCCCCTTGACGTGCGGCGGCGAGAAGGGAAGCGGCGTGGCGCGCGACCAGCCCCGGATCTCGCGCACGGACATGATGTCGACGCAGTATTCCTGTTCGCCCACACGGAAGGCCAGCAGCTCGATCTCGGCTGTGGCGCCGGGCGTGGCCAAGGCCGGGGGCGGGTTGGGGTGAAGGTCGGTCATGGCGTCATCCTGCAAGCGCTTGGTCCGGCTCGGCCGCGGGCCGGTCGGGACGGGTGAGGTCCGAGGGGTCGAGGATCAGCGCCACCTGCCCATCCCCGAGGATGGTCGCGGCGGCCACGCCGGGGACGGGACCGAAGTTGCGGTTCAGTCCCTTGATGACCACCTGCCGCTGCTCCATGATCTGGTCGACGATCAGCGCGGCGCGGCTGCCGTCCTCTTGCGTGGTGAGGATGACGATCGACTCGCGCGCCGTGCGCGGGCCACGGCGGAAGCCGAGCTGCACCCCGAGATCGAAGAGCGGCACGAGGTCGCCGCGGATGTGCAGCAGCTCGGTGCGGCGCCCGACGCGGCGGACGTTCTCGGCCGAAAAGGTCGCCGTCTCGACGATGGCGGAGAGCGGCACGACCAGCGTCTGCTCGGCGACCCGCACCACCATCCCGTCCAGCACCGCGAGCGTCAGCGGCAGCGAGATCGAGAACTTCGTCCCCACCCCGGCCTCGCTGGTGATGGTCACGCGGCCGCCGAGCGCGGTGATGGCGCTTTTGACCACATCCATCCCGACCCCGCGGCCGGAGAGCGCCGAGACCTGGCTGGCGGTGGAAAACCCGGGCAGGAACAGCAGGTTGTCGATCTCGCTGTCGGTGAGCTGGGCGTCGGCCGGGATCAGCCCCTTGGCCACCGCGATCTCGCGCACGCGGGGGCGGTTGATGCCGGCGCCGTCGTCGGCGACCTCGATCAGCACCCGGCCGGCGCGGTGCGAGGCCGAGAGGGTGATGATCCCCTCGGCCGGCTTGCCGGCGGCGCGGCGCGTCTCGGGCAGTTCGATGCCGTGATCGACCGAGTTGCGGATCATGTGGGTCAGCGGATCGGCGAGGCGCTCGATCACGGTCTTGTCGACCTCGGTCGCCTCGCCCTCGGTGCGGAGCCGCACCTCCTTGCCGACGGCGGCGGCGGCCTCGCGGATGATGCGGGCCATGCGCTGGAAGAGCGGCTTCACCGGCTGGGCGCGGATCATCATGACCCCGTCCTGGATGTCGCGGGTCAGCATCATGAATTCTTCGAGGCCGTTCATCACCGAGCTGTTCTCGGCCATGCCCGCCTCGGAGACGCTCTGGGCGAGCATCGCCTGGTTGATGACCAGCTCCCCCACGAGGTTCACCAGCCGGTCCACCCGGTCGAGATCGACGCGGACGGTGGCAGCCGGCGGCTCGGCCTCGGGGCGGGTCGAGCGCGCCCGCGGCGCGGCGCCGGGGGTGGGCTCGTCGGCGTTGGCCGCCGCGACGATGGTGTCGGCGTCGAGCCGCAGCGGCGGCGCCTCGCCGGCGGTCGCGGCGGTGTCGGCGGGCAGCGGAAGCTCGGACTGCGGAGTTTCGGGCAGCGGCGGTTCGGACATGGCGCTCTCGACAGGGTCATCGGCAAGGAAGGGGTCCGTCCCGCCTTCGGGCCCACCCGGCGGCAGCGGGGTCGCGGCGGGCGCGATGGTGAGGTCGCAGACGTCGGTCACGAAATCGAAGACCTCGCGGATCTCGGGCTCGGTCACGTCGCCCTGCAGCAGGATCGTCCAGCCGAGACGGGGCGCCTCGGCGGCCTGGGGCGCGGCAGACAGGTCGTCGGGCACATGGCAACGCATCTCGGCGTCGCCCAGCGTGGCAAGGGCGCGCAGGATCAGCAGCGGCTCGTTTCCGCTGGTGAAGAGGTCGGCGTGGGGCGTGAAGTCGATCCGCCACGCCGGCAGGTCTGACGCGATACTGTCTATGGTTGCGTCGGTCGCAGCCGGCTCGTCGCCCTCGGCCTCGAGCGACCCGAAGCCGTCGAACCCCGGCAGGTCGAGCGAGAATCCGAGCCCGCTGGGAGTGAAGTCCACCGGCTCGTCCTCGACCGGGACGGCGTCGCCCATCAGCGCCTCGAGCGCGGCGAGCATCGGCTCGGCGCCCGCGGGGGGCGGCTCGTCATACTGGGCGGCGCGGATGTGGTCGTGCAGCAGGTCGGCGCCCTGGATGAAGAGCCGCGTCGCCTCGGGCGTCAGCGCGAGCTTGCCGGCGCGGAGCTGGTCGAGCACCGTCTCGAAGCGGTGCGCAAAGCCCACCAGCGCGTCGAAGCCAAAGGCCCCCGCGCCCCCCTTGATCGAGTGGACGGCGCGGAAGACGACGTTGATCGTCTCGGCGTCGCCGCCATCCTCGTCGAGGATCACGAGCGCGTCCTGCAAGCTCTCCATCAGCTCGTCGCACTCGACGAAGAACGAGGCGCGGATCTCGGCCATCGGGTCGGTGGACATCGCCGCGCCTCCTCAGCCCGTGACCATCTGGACGGTCTTGACCAGCTTGCCCGGATCGAAGGGCTTGACGATCCAGCCGGTCGCCCCGGCCTCGCGCGCCCGCGCCTTGAGTTCGGGGGCGCTTTCGGTGGTGAGCACCAGGATCGGCACGCCGCGCATCCGCTCGATCGCGCGGACCGCGCGGATGAAGCCGAAACCGTCGAGCCGCGGCATGTTGATGTCCGAGATGATCGCGTCGGGCGCCATCCCCTCGAGCACCTCGAGCCCGTGCACTCCGTCATCGGCGGTGGTGACGGTCATGCCGGCGGCGCCGAGCGCAAGGCGCACCATGTCGCGCATGGTCCGGCTGTCGTCCACGGCGAGGATGTTGAGGCTCATCGCGCGTCCTCCGCCCCGAACCATCGGTCAAGGCCCATCACCGCCACCGCCTCGTCGAAGGCAGGCGAGCGCGGGCCGACCTCGAGCCGCAGCCCGGCCGACGCCCAGCGCTGGCGCGCCGCCACGAGCAACTGCGCGGCCAGCGCGCCGAGATGGGTCACCCCGCCCGCGTCGAGGCTGAGGTCGGCGCCGTCGCAGGCCCCGAGCCGTTGCGCGAGCGGCCGCACGGCGCCCAGATCGAGCCGTGCATCGAGCGTCAGCACCGCCGTCATCGCCTGCACCCCTGTCCCGTCCCCGTCGCCATGTCCGTCCCTTCCCAAACCGATTCCCGCTTTGCGCCGTTATGGGCACCGATCGCTTAAGGTTCGGTTGATGGGGCCCCGCCGCCGGGTCGCAGTCAGGCGAAAAATCGCTAAAATGCCGCCGAACGGCGCCCCGATCCGGGCGCTGCGCCTTGCAACTGCGGCCGATTGGCCCTATCTCGCGCGCACTTCACAGGCGGGGGCGGGCCTCTGGCGGGAGACATCCGCCACGGTCCACCGGTTGGGGCGGCCCATGCGGTTGCGTCCTGAAACCCCTGCCCCAGGCGCAAACCGGAAAGGACATGGACATGGCGCTTCCCGAATACTCCATGCGTCAGCTGCTCGAAGCTGGCGTTCACTACGGCCACCAGACCCAGCGCTGGAACCCGCGGATGGCGGAATACATCTACGGCGACCGCAACGGCATCCACATCATCGACCTGACCCAGACGGTCCCGATGCTGGACCAGGCGCTGACCGTGATCCGCGACACCGTGGCCAAGGGCGGCCGGGTGCTGTTCGTCGGCACCAAGCGGCAGGCGCAGAAGGCCGTGGCCGAAGCGGCGGAAAAATCCGCGCAATTCTACATGAACCACCGTTGGCTCGGCGGCACGCTGACCAACTGGAAGACCGTGTCGCAGTCGATCCAGCGCCTCAAGCAGATCGACGAGGCGATGTCGGGCGGCGCCGAGGGGCTGACCAAGAAGGAACGCCTCGGGATGGAGCGCGAGCAGGCCAAGCTGCAGGCGAGCCTCGGCGGCATCCGCGAGATGGGCGGCCTGCCCGACCTGCTGTTCGTGATCGACGTGAACAAGGAAGACCTCGCCGTGCAGGAAGCCAACAAGCTTGGCATCCCGGTCGTCGCGGTGGTTGACACCAACTGCTCGCCCAAGGGCGTGACCCACGTCATCCCGGGCAACGACGACGCGGCCCGCGCCATCGCGCTCTACTGCGACCTGGTCGCGCGCGCGGCGCTGGACGGGATGTCGGCGCAGATGGGCGCCGCGGGCGTCGATCTCGGCGCGCTGTCGGACGCCCCGGCCGAGGACATCGACGACCTCGAGGCCGCGGACGCCGAGGCCGAGACCGCCGGCGCCTGAGCCGCGCCGTCACGGGACTTTCATCAGGCGGGGCCAGACCCCGCCTGACGCATTGACCAACAAGGAGAAGACCATGGCTATCACGGCCGCGATGGTGAAAGAGCTGCGCGAATCGACCGGCGCGGGGATGATGGACGCCAAGAAGGCGCTCGAGGAGACCTCGGGCGACATGGAGGCCGCGGTGGACTGGCTGAGGACCAAGGGTCTGGCCAAGGCCGCCAAGAAATCCGGCCGCGTGGCCGCCGAAGGGCTGGTCGCGGTCGCCGTCAAGGACGGCAAGGGCGTGGCGGTCGAGGTGAACTCGGAAACCGACTTCGTCGGCAAGAACGAAGAGTTCCAGTCGATGGTCCGCGGCATCGCGGAAACCGCGCTCGGCACCGCTTCGGTCGAAGAGCTGGCGGCGGCGCCCCTGAACGGCAAGCCGGTGAGCGAAGTGCTGACCGACGCGATCGCCAAGATCGGCGAGAACATGACCCTGCGCCGGATGGTGACGGTCGAGGGCGACACGGTCGTCTCGTACGTCCACAACGCCGCGGCGCCGAACATGGGCAAGATCGGCGTGCTGGTCGCGCTCAAGGGCGACGCCGCCAAGGCGGCCGAGCTGGGCAAGCAGATCGCCATGCACATCGCGGCGACCTCGCCGGCCTCGCTCTCCGAGGCGGATCTCGACCCGGCGCTGGTCGAGCGTGAGAAGTCGGTGCTGACCGAGCAGGCCCGCGAATCGGGCAAGCCGGATTCGGTGATCGAGAAGATGATCGTCGGCCGGATGGCCAAGTTCTTCGAAGAGGTGACGCTGCT
Source organism: Paracoccus panacisoli (assembly GCF_042435015.1). NCBI lineage: Bacteria > Pseudomonadati > Pseudomonadota > Alphaproteobacteria > Rhodobacterales > Paracoccaceae > Paracoccus > Paracoccus panacisoli. The sequence continues at coordinate 18,459 of NZ_JBHMQU010000059.1, forward strand.
CGGGCAGAAGTTCGTCATCAACCCGGACGTGACCGTGGCCCAGGCGGCCAAGGACGCGGGCGTCGAGGTGACGGGCTACGCCCGCGTCGCCGTCGGCGAGGGGATCGAGAAGAAAGAGGAAGACTTCGCCGCCGAGGTCGCCAAGACGCTGAAAGGCGCCTGATCCTCAAGGCCGCGGCGTCACGCACGGCATCAGGCCGGTCCCTGTGGGGGCCGGCTTTTTTGTTGCGTGGGGGTGGGGCGGCGGTGCGGCCGGATTGGGGACGGGCGGCAGGGACCGGGGCGCCGCGCCCGAGGTGGCCCCGCGACCCGCGGTGCGCGCGGGAGGACGGGCGGTCGGGGGAACCGCTGAGGGAAAGGCGGTGAGCGCGCCCCGCGCTAGCCTTGCCGTGCAGAGGCGCACATGCGGCGACCAATAGTCAGCCGGGAGACTGGCGGCGTTGGAGGTGCTCGGAATCAGTGATCAGTCGCCGGGCCGTTCACGTGCTCGCGAGAGGCCGTGATGACGGGCTGACGCGGCGACCAGAGGGCGACGCTCTGGTGAACTTCAACGGGTCAACGCCGCGATCGGCGGAAGATGGGAGGATACGCGTGCGCAGGGCATTGCCAGCCTGAGAGCCGCAGCGGCTGGAGGGTCAGCCCCCCACGCGGGGACGAGAGAACCAAAGAAAGCCGCGCGACGATGGCCGGTACCGCGACCGCGGGGATGCGCCGCATTGCTACTTTAGCACACCTACCCCCCGGCTCAGCCCGGGCGCGGGCCGCCGGGGGCGGTCGGGGCGGGCTCGGCCAGGCCGGCGGCGGCGGGGTCGTCGTTCACCGGGACCGAGACCGTGGGGTTGACCTCGACCGCCTCGGCAGGGGCGGGGGCGCCGGGCTCGGCGGGGGGCGCTGCGGCCGCCCCGGCGCCCGGCCGGGGGGCGGTTGGTGCAGCAGGTGCCGTCGTCCCGTTCCCCGGCAGCGGGGTGTCCGAGGGGCTGGCCACGCAGGGCAGCTCGGGGTCGGGCAGCGCGTTCAGCGCCTCGGCCAGCGACTGCCCCCAGCGCGAGGAGATCATGCTGTAATACGGGTCCGCCTCGCCCATCCGCAGCCGCGTGGTGGCGAAGCTGTCGCGGGCCATCAGCGTCACGTCCACCGGCAGCCCGACCGAGAGGTTCGCCTTGATCGTCGAATCGAAGCTGACCGTCAGCAGCTTGACGGCCTCGCGAAAGCTCATGTCGGGGCGGTAGGCGCGCACGATGATCGGGCGGCCGTATTTCGTCTCGCCGATCTGGAAGAACGGCGTGTCGGGCGTGGCCTCGATGAAATTGCCCTCGGGGTAGATCAGGAACAGCCGCGGCGGCGCGCCGGCGATCTGCCCGCCGAGGATCATGCTGGCCGAGAACTTCGAGGCCGCGGTCTGCCCGGCGGCATCCTCGCGCCGCTTGATCTCGTCGCGCAGGAGGTCGCCCAGCATCTGCGCGGTGGCGAACATCGATGGCTGCGAGAGCAGCGACATCCCGCGCTCGTCCGGCGCCGCGGTGCGGTCCTCGAGCCGGCCCACGACAGCCTGGGTGGTGGCGAGGTTGCCGGCGGTCATCAGGACCAGCGTCCGCTCTCCCGGCTGGGTCCAGACGCGGGTCTTGCAGAACACCGACACGTTGTCGACGCCCGCGTTGGTGCGGGTGTCGGACATGAACACCAACCCGCGGTCGAGCATCACGCCCACGCAATAGGTCATCGCCGGCGTCTCCTTCTGGCGCCCCGCGCGTGTGCGGGCGGCGGTCGTCTTATGGTCATTGCTCGCCGACGTGCAAGTGGACGTGCAGGTCTTCGGCGTGGGCGCCGTAGCGGACCCCGCCCATCGGCGCGGCCTCGTCATAGTCGCGCCCGACGGCGAGGCGGACGTAGCGGTCGTCCGGGCTGATCCGGTTCGAGGGGTCGAAGCCGACCCAGCCCAGCCCCTCGAGATGCAGCTCGACCCAGGCGTGGGTCGCGGTCTGGTCCTCACGGTCGTCGAGCCTGAGGTAGCCCGAGACGTAGCGCGCCGGGATGCCGAAGCGGCGGGCGACGGCGGCCATGACATGGGCGTGGTCCTGGCAGACCCCGGCGCCGCGGGCCAGCGCCTCTTCGGCGGTCGTCGCGGGATGGGTGTCGTCCACGTCATAGGCGACGGCGTCGGCGACCGCCGCCATCATCCGGTGCGCGAGGCCGAGGCCCACCTGCCCCGCCACCACCGGCGCCACCGCCGGGCCGCCCGCGTCGGGGCCACCGAGGTCCGCGACCAGCCGCGCCACCCCCTCGCCCGGCATGGTCAGCGCGGTCGGGCGGGTGAAGAGCCACAGCGGCGCCAGCGCCCGGTGCGGGCCGAAGACGCCCGCCGTCTCGCGCGTCTCGACCACCCCCTCGGCGGTCACGGCGACCCGGTCGCAGCCCTGCGCCATCGACACCAGCCACACCTCGTTGCCCAGATGGTCACGGAAGGCGACCTGCCGCTCGACCCCCTCGAGGCCGATGCGCCAGTCGATCACCCGCTGCGGCCCGAGGCTGCGGGGCGTGACGCGCAGCCGCATCACCCCGTAGTTCGGCGCCGCCTCGTAGCGATATTCGGTGCGGTGGCGGATCGAGAGCAGCATCGGGTCACTCCGTGAAGCGGTAGTCGCGGGCGATCGCCGCGGCGAGGCGCGCGTTGTCGGCGAGGAAGGCCTGCAGGAACTCGTGCAGCCCCTCCTCGAACACCTCGTCGATGTCGCGCTCGGAGAGCATCCGGTTCAGCGCCTCGGCCTCGGCGTGGCAGGGCTGGCGGGTGCCGTAGTCCCGCGCCAGATCGGCCAGCGCGGCCGAGATCTCGGCGTGGCAGAACGCCAGCGAGCGCGGCATCCGCCGGTTCAGGATCAGGAAATCGGCGGTGTTGGCGGCCGAGATGTCGGCGTCATAGAGCCATTTGTAGGCCTTGTGCGCCGAGACCGAGCGCAGGATCGAATCCCATTGCGTCTGGTCGAGCGCCGAGCCGACCCAGGCGGTCGAGGGCAGCAGGTGGTAATACTTGACGTTGAGGATGCGCGCCGTGGTGTCGGCGCGTTCCAGATGCAGCCCGAGGCGAATGAACTGATAGCCCGGGGTGCGCAGGATGGTGTTGACCGTCATCCCCCGAATGAGCGCCGTGGCCTGCTTGATGCGGCCCAGCACGGCGGGCAGGTCGGCCTCGCGCACCGGCCGGGCGAGCTCGTCGGCGACCATGCGCCAGGCCTCGTTCACGGCCTCCCACGCGTCGCGGGTCAGGGCGGTGCGGACCATGCGGGCGTTGGTGCGGCCCTGCAGCAGGCAGTTGCGGACGCTCGAGGGGTTCTCGGGCGCGCGCAGCAGGAAGTCGATGGCGGTGTCGGGGTCGGGCTGGTCGTCCAGCGGCCCGTGCGTGGCGGTGAAGGCGTCGAGCACCCCGGCGCTTTCGAGGACCGAGCGCCAGTCCGCCTCGGCGGTGCCGCGGGTCAGGGCCATGTGCAGGCCGGCGTCGACCAGCCGGGCCATCGCTTCGCCCCGCTCGATCTGGCGGGCCATCCAGAACAGCCCGTCGGCGGTGCGGCCGAGCAGGATGGTGCGGGAATGGGCGGTCATTGCTGCCCCTCCGTCGCGGTGGGTTGGTCAGGGGTGGGCTGGGTGTCGGGCGGGGTTGAGGGGGTTGGGCGCTGCGACTGCGACTGGGACTGACCCTGCGCCTGCGACTGTCCCTGTCCCTGTGCCTGCCCCTGCCCCTGCCGCATCGGCACCCGGGCCCCGAACGCACCGCGCCCGTTGGTCACGGCGGACGCCCCGTCGCGCAGCACCCAGGTGTCCTTGGTGCCCCCGCCCTGCGACGAGTTCACGACCAGCGAGCCCTCTTTCAGCGCCACGCGGGTCAGCCCGCCCGGCACGATCCGCACCCCGTCGCCGACCAGCGCGAAGGGCCGCAGATCGACGTGGCGCGGCGCCAGCCCCGCCTTGGTCAGCACCGGGCAGGTCGAGAGCGCCAGCGTCGGCTGGGCGATGTAGTTCGCGGGCCGGGCCTTCAGCTTCTCGGCGAAGGCCTCGCGCTCGGCGCGGCTGGCGGCGGGGCCGACCAGCATCCCGTAGCCGCCCGAGCCATGCACCTCCTTCACCACCAGCTCGTCGAGGCGGTCGAGGACATGGGCGAGGTTCTCGGGCTCGGAACAGCGCAGCGTCGGGATGTTCGACAGGATCGGCTCTTCGCCGGTGTAGAAGCGGATGATCTCGGGCATATAGGAATAGACCGCCTTGTCGTCGGCCACCCCGGTCCCCGGCGCATTGGCGATGGTGATGTTGCCGGCGCGGTAGACATCCATGATCCCCGGCACCCCCAGCACGCTGTCGGGGCGGAAGCTGAGCGGGTCGAGGTAATCGTCGTCGATCCGGCGATAGAGCACGTCGATCCGGCGGTAGCCCTCGGTCGTGCGCATGGCGACGTGGCCGTCGACCACCCGCAGGTCGGCGCCCTCGACCAGCTGCACCCCCATTTGGTCGGCGAGGAAGGCGTGCTCGTAATAGGCCGAGTTGTTCACCCCCGGCGTCATCACCGCGACCGCGGGCTGCGCCGGCGCCCGGGCCGGGCGCGCGGCCGACAGCGAGCGGCGCAAGAGCTTGGGGTAGTCCTCGATCGGCTCGACCCGGTTCTGCATGAACAGCTCGGGGAAGAGCTGCATCATCGTCTCGCGGTTCTCGAGCATGTAGCTGACGCCCGAGGGGGTGCGGCAGTTGTCCTCGAGCACCTGGAACTCGTTCTCGGCGGTGCGCACGATGTCGGTGCCGACGATGTGGGTGTAGATGCCGCCGGGCGGCGTCATGCCGATCATCTGCGGCAGGAAGGCGTCGTTGGTGGCGATCAGCTCGAGCGGGACGATGCCGGCGCGGATCACCTCTTGCCGGTGATAGATGTCGTGGAGGAACGCGTTGATGGCGAGCACCCGCTGCTCGATCCCGCGGGCGAGCCGCGCCCACTCGGCGGCCGAGAGGATGCGCGGCACGATGTCGAAGGGGATCAGCCGCTCGGTGGCCTGCTCCTCGCCATAGACGGCGAAGGTGATGCCGGTGCGGCGGAACACCTCTTCCGCGTCGGCGGCCTTGCGGGCCATCAGGTCGTCGGGCTGGCTGGCGAGCCAGCGGGAGAACTCGGCATAGGGGGCCCGCACCCCCTGCCCCTCGGTCATTTCGTCGAACGCAGTCATGGTCACCTCTCGGGGACCACTGTGGCGCGGCGCGGGCGGCGGGGGCAAGGGCGCGGGCCGCGCGCCCCCTGCCCCGGACAGCGCGCTGCCCAAGGCTTGGGCAGTTGCGCCGGGGCGCCCCGTGCGGCTCAGCCGAGCGAGTAGCCCGTGCCGCGGACCGTGCGCACCGGGTTGTCGCCGCCATGCGCCATCAGCGCCTTGCGCAGCCGGCCGACATGGACGTCGATGGTGCGGGTGTCCACGTAGATGTCGCGGCCCCATACCCGGTCGAGCAGCTGCTCGCGGGTCCAGACGCGGCCCGGACGCTCCATCAGCGTCGAGAGCAGGCGGAACTCGGTCGGGCCGAGATGCAGCGTCTTGCCCGAGCGGAAGACGCGGTGCTCGCCCGCGTCCAGCAGGATGTCCTGAAAGCTCAGCCGCTCGCCCATGGTGGCGGGGCGGGTGCGGCGCAGCTGGGTGCGCAGTCGGGCCATCAGCTCGACCACCGAATAGGGCTTCACCACATAGTCGTCGGCGCCGGTCTCGAGGCCGCGCACCCGGTCGCCCTCGTCCGAGCGGGCCGAGAGCATGACGATCGGGATGTGGCGGGTGTCGGGGTCGGCCTTGACGCGGCGGCAGATCTCGATGCCCGAGACGTTCGGCAGCATCCAGTCCAGCACCATCAGGTCTGGGTTCTCTTCGGCCACCAGCAGCAGCGCCTCGTCCCCGGTCTCGGCCGAGACGACGCGGAAGCCCTCGGCCTCCAGGTTGTAGGTCAGCACCTCACGCTGGGCGCCCTCATCCTCGACGAGGAGGATGCAGGGTTGCTGAATGCTCATCGGGTCTCCTCCGTGTCATCAGGGCGCGCGCGGGGAAATACCGGCGCGCGCCGGGTTGGCAGCGGCGGGCGCGGCTCAGCCGGCGCCGGGGGTGGGACGCGGCGCCGGGCCCGCGCCGGGGTCGTCGGCGCGATCGGCAGCCGGATCGGTGGGCACGGGGGGCCGGGCGACGCTGTCGCTTTTCGGGCGCGCATCCTCGGGCAGCGTGCCCGAGACGAGATACAGCACCTGCTCGGCGATCGAGGTCGCATGGTCGCCCATGCGCTCAATGTTCTTGGCGATGAAATGCAGGTGCATGCACGACGTGATGTTGCGCGGATCCTCCATCATGTAGGTGAGGAACTCGCGGAACAGCGCGTTGTACATCTGGTCGACCTCAAGGTCGCGCGCCCGCACGTCGGCGGCCAGCGCCGCGTCGCGGTGGACGTAGCTGTCGAGCGCGTCCTTGAGCATCGTCTCGACCGTGCCCGACATCCGCCGCAGCGCCATGCCGGCGCCGTCGATGGCCGGCAGATGCGACAGCACATGGGTGCGCTTGGCGATGTTCTTGGCGTAGTCGCCCACCCGCTCGAGGCTGCCCGAGATCTTGATGACGGTCAGCACCACCCGCAGGTCGGTGGCGTTCGGGGCGCGCAGCGCGATCACCCGTGCGGCTTCCTCGTTGATCTGCTGCTCGAGCGCGTCGATGGCGCGGTCGCGGCGGCGGACCTCTTCGGCCAGCTCGTCGTCGCGGGTCTCGAGCGCGCGGGCGGCCTCGTCGATCGCGGTCTCGACGAGCCCGCCCATCTTGACGACCAGCGCCTGCACGGTCTCGAGGTCGCGGTCAAACGCCGAGGCGATGTGGCGGTCGGTGGTGTTCATGGGGCAGTCCTCCGGTCGCGTGCCTGCGGGTCAGCCGATGCGGCCCGAGATGTAGCTTTCCGTCCGCGGGTCCTGCGGGCGGGTGAAGATGTCGTCGGTGTTGCCGTATTCCACGAGGTTGCCGAGGTGGAAGAACGCGGTCTTCTGGCTGACGCGGGCGGCCTGCTGCATCGAGTGGGTGACGATCACCACCGAGAACTCGGACCGCAGCTCGTCGATCAGCTCTTCGACCTGGGCAGTGGCGATCGGGTCGAGCGCCGAGCAGGGCTCGTCCATCAGCAGCACCTCGGGCGAGGTCGCCACGGCCCGCGCGATGCACAGCCGCTGCTGCTGGCCGCCCGAAAGCCCGGTGCCGGTCTCGCCCAGCCGGTCCTTGACCTCGTCCCACAACGCCGCGCCGCGCAGCGCCCGCTCGACGATCTGGTCGAGCTCGGCCTTGTTGCGGGCCATGCCGTGGATGCGGGGGCCGTAGGCCACGTTGTCGTAGATCGACTTGGGGAACGGGTTCGGCTTCTGGAACACCATGCCCACCCGGGCGCGCAGCTGCACCGGATCGACGCGGCGGTCGTAGATGTCGTCGCCGTCGAGCAGCATCCGCCCCTCGACCCGTGCGATCGGGATGGTGTCGTTCATCCGGTTCAGGCAGCGCAGGAAGGTGGACTTGCCGCAGCCCGACGGGCCGATGAAGGCGGTCACGGTCTTGTCCAGCAGATCGACGTTCACGTCCTTGATGGCGTGCTTGGTCCCGTACCAGACCTGCACGTCGCGGCACTCGAACTTGATCTCCTTCGCGTCGGTGTCCACGGTTCTCTCCGCCAGTCGCATATCGTTCATCTTAGGGATCCCCGTGATCGCTCACCAGCGCCGTTCAAAGCGGCGGCGCAGATAGATGGCCAGAAGGTTCATCGCCAGCAGGAACACCAGCAGGACGATGATGGCGCCCGAGGCGCGCTCGAAAAACGCAGGGTCGGCGCGCTGGGTCCAGTTGTAGACCTGCACCGGCAGGGCCGAGGCGGGCTCGAACAGGCCCTGCGGCGGGGCCGACGGGTAGTTGGCGACGAACGCCACCATGCCGATCAGCAAGAGCGGCGCGGTCTCGCCCAGCGCCTGCGCCAGCCCGATGATGGTGCCGGTCAGGATGCCCGGCATGGCCAGCGGCACGACGTGGTGAAAGACCGTCTGCATCCGGCTCGCGCCCACGCCCAGCGCCGCGTCGCGGATCGACGGCGGCACCGCCTTGAGCGCGGCGCGGGTCGAGATGATGATCGTCGGCAGCGTCATCAGCGTCAGCACCAGCCCCCCCACGATGGGCGCCGAGCGTGGCAGCCCCACCAGGTTGATGAAGATCGCCAGGCCCAGGATCCCGAACACGATCGAAGGCACCGCCGCGAGGTTGGCGATGTTGACCTCGATCAGGTCCGTCAGGCGGTTCTGGGGGGCGAACTCCTCGAGGTAGATGGAGGCCGCGACCCCGATCGGCAAGGACAGCACCAGAACGATCAGCATCATGTAGAACGAGCCGAGGATGGCGATCCCGAGGCCCGCCGCCTCGGCCCGGTTGTCCGAGCTGTCGGTGCCGGTGATGAAGCTGGGGTTGAAGCGGGTCTCGAGCTCGCCGCGCGCCTTGAGCGCCTCGGCCAGGTCGAACTGCGCGACCGAGGTGCGGGCGTCGCCGGCCGCGGATTCGCGGCTGACCCGGCCCTTGAACATACCGTCCACGCGCGAGCTGGTCAGCGCCGGCACCTCGATCACCGAGCCCACCAGCCCCGGATCGGCCAGCACCGCCTGCCGCAGGTCGGCGCGGGCCTGGGCCGAGAAGAACCCGGCGAGGTCCTTGTCGGCGAGGTCGGGGATGGCGATCCCGTTCGTCTCGACGAAGCCGCGCAGCGAGTTCTCGAGCAGCTTGCCGTAGCTGGTGGTCAGCACCTTGCTCATCGCCGCCGGGTCGCGGGTGCCCTGCGGGTCGACGACCGAGGCCTCGATGGTCACCGGAATGGTGGCGTAGGTCTGCACGAAGGCGGTCGAGCCGTCGCGGATGATGGTGAAGAGCAGGAACACCAGCGCCAGGATCGCCGTGGCGATGGCCGCGACGCCATAGGCGCGGAACCGCCGCTCGGCCGCGTTGCGGCGCTTGGTGCGGGCGTCCTGCACCAAAAGCGACTTGCGGGCGCGCGGCGCGGCGCTGCCGCCCACGGGGCGCGGTGGGGTCGAGGTGACGTCGGTCATTCGTACTGCTCCCGATAGGTGCGCACGATGTAGAGCGCGAAGACGTTGAGCCCGAGGGTCAAGACGAAGAGCGTCAGGCCCAGGGCAAAGGCGACCAGCGTCTCGGGGCTGGCGAAGTCGTTGTCGCCGGTCAGCTGGCCGACGATCTTGACGGTGATGGTGGTCATCGCCTCGAACGGGTTGGGGCTGATGCGGGCCATGGCGCCGGCGCCGAGGACGACGATCATCGTCTCGCCGATGGCGCGGCTGGCGGCCAGCAGCACGGCGCCGACGATCCCCGGCAGCGCCGCGGGCAGCACCACCTGGCGCACCGTCTCGGAGGGGGTCGACCCCATCGCCAGGCTGCCGTCACGCAGCGACTGCGGCACCGCGTTGATGATGTCGTCCGAGAGCGAGCTGACGAACGGGATCAGCATCATCCCCATCACGAGACCCGCGGTCATCACCGAGGACGCGCTGTTGCCCAGTCCCATCGGCTGCGCCAGCCAGTCGCGGATCAGCGGGCCGACGGTGACAAGTGCGAAGAGGCCGTAGACGATGGTCGGGATGCCGGCCAGCACCTCGATCGCGGGCTTCACCAGCGACCGCACCCGGGGCGTGGCGTACTCGCTCATGTAGATCGCGGCGAACAGGCCGATCGGCACCGACACCAGCAGCGCGATCAGCGAGATGTAGAGCGTCCCCCACAGCAGCGGCAGCATCCCGAGCTTCGAGCCGCCGCCGAAGGACGGCGTCCACTCGGTCCCGAAGAAGAAGTCCTGCCACGGGTAGAGTTGGAAGAAATGCACCGATTCGAAGACCAGCGACAGGACGATCCCGATGGTGGTGAAGATGGCGATCATCGAACAGAGGATCAGCAGGCCGCGCACGACCTGCTCGACCACGTTGCGGGCACGGAACTGCGGCGTCGTCCGCATCAGCGCGAAGGCGAGCCCGCCGAGCGCCAGCACCAGCGCGAGCCCGGTCAGGATCCGCCCGCCGGTGCGGGTGAAGTCGCCAAAGGACTGCGCGGCGCGCAGGATGTGGGGGGTGGTCGAGACGCGCAGCCCGGCGGCGCTCAGCCGGTCGAAGGCGGCGCTGTCCTCGGGGGTGAGGGCGGCGACCTCGGCCGGGGTCAGCACGTCGCGGGCGACGGCGGCGTTGAGTTGGCTGGCCGAGCGGCGCACGTCTTCCATCACCAGCCGGCGGCTGTCGCTGTCCGACATCGCCTCGGCCGGGATGGCGCGGTGCACCACGCGGTCGATGACCAGCGGCTGGGCGATGCCCCAGAGCAGCAGCACCAGAAGCGCCGGGACGGCGGTGAACAGCGCCACGTTCCAGCCGTAGTAGGTCGGGCGCGAGTGCAGCACCCTCGTGTTGCCGTCCACGGCCCGGACCGAGCGGGCGCGGCCGAGGACATAGCCCACGACGGCTAGGGCCAGGACGATGAGGGTGATCCAGAGGGTCGGCATGGTGCCTCGCAACATGGGTGCGCCCGTCGAGCGGCCGGGACGCGGGGAAGCCGGCCCCGCCGGGCGGACGCGGGCCAGCCTCGGAAGGCGGCGCGACGGACGCGGCGGCGGCGGTGCCGGCAGTCTAGCAGATGCGAACGCCCGAGATCACGAGGGCAGACTCGGTCCGGGGCGTCCGGGGTGAGGCGGCCCCGGAAGGGACCGCCCGTCGGCATCGGGTGGCGCAGGCCCGGCCCCGCGGGGCCGGGCGCGCCCCGTCCCGGATCAGGGCATGGTGATCGTGGTGCCGTCGGCGACGGTCTTCTGCACGTCGGCCAACTTGGGGTCCGGCACCAGGCCATAGGTCGCCAGTGGGCCGCCGGGACCGGCGATGGCGTCCGAGACGAAGAACTCGGCGTACTCCTTGAGGCCCGGGATGACGCCGATGTGGTCCTTCTTGACGTAGAAGAACAGCGGGCGCGACACCGGGTATTCACCCGACGCGATGGTGTCGGTCGAGGGGGTCACGCCGTTGATGGTGGCGACCTTCAGCTTGTCGGTGTTGTTCTCGTAGAACGACAGGCCGAACACGCCCACGCCGGTCTTGTTGCTGTCGATGCGGGCCAGCGTCTCGGTGTAGTCGCCGTCGATGTCGACCGACTTGCCGTCGGTGCGGACCGCCTTGCAGGCGCCCTCGCCCTTCTTCTCGTCGCCGCCGTTGGCCGCGACCAGCGCCTCGAGCGCGCCGGCTTCCTTGCAGCCCGCGATCAGCACCTTTTCCTCGAACACTTCACGGGTGCCGTGCTTGGTGCCGGGGATGAAGGCCATGATGTCCTGGTCGGGCAGCGACGGGTTCACGTCCTTCCACTTGGCGGCGGTGTTCGGGACCACCTTGCCGTCCACGACCACGTCCTTGGCCAGCGCCAGGAACACGTCCTTGGGGGTCAGCACGAAGTCGGCGCCGGCCTTGTCGCTGGCGAAGACGATGCCGTCGTAGCCGAACTGGACTTCGACGATGTTGGTCACGCCGTTGGCCTTGCAGGTCTCGAGCTCGGCCGGCTTGATCGGGCGCGAGCTGTTGGCGACGTCGACGGTGTTCTCGCCCACGCCCTCGCAGAACTGCTTGAGACCGGCCGACGAGCCGCCGCCCTCGACCACGGGGGCCGGGAAGTCGGTGTTTTCGGCGAAGGCCTCGGCGACGATGGTGGCGTAGGGCAGCACGGTGGACGACCCGGCGACCTGGACGTTGTCGCGGGCGGCGGCGGCGGTCGCCGACAGCGCGACGATGGCCAGCGCCGAGGCGGAGAAAGTCAGCTTGTTCATGGCAGGCTCCTGCAGTTGGGTGGCGTGGCCGCCACGGGGCGCGACCTATCGCGGAAGTGCGACGGTTTCGTGACAGTCTCTTGACGGTTTCATGGCGCCGCCGTCGCCATCGCCGGTTGACGCCGCGTCGGAAACCCGCGTTGTCTGGGCCACGCCCGGTCCGGGCCGCCCTCACGGAGAATACCGCAGATGCTGACCATCCACGGCGTCACCCGCTCGCGCGCGTCGCGGCTGATCTGGCTGTGCCACGAGCTGGACCTGCCCTTCCGGCAAGAGCCGGTGATCCAGGCCTACCGGCTGGCCGACGCCGACGCGCCCGACGCGCCGATGAACACCCGCTCGCCCGCGTTCCTGGCGCTGTCGCCCGCCGGCGCGATCCCGGTGATCGAGGATGACGGGCTGGTGCTCTTCGAATCGCTGGCGCAGACGCTGTATCTGGCGCGCAAGCATGACGCGAACGGCATCGGCCCGCGCGATCCAGCCGAGGACGCGCTGATGATGCAGTGGTCCTTCTACGCCGCGACCGCGATCGAGCCCGACGCGCTGACGATCCTGTTCCTGCACGCCCGCGGGCAGGAGCAGTCGGGCGAGGATGCCGCCATGGTCGCCAACGCCGCCGAGCGGCTCGTGCGCCCGCTCAAGGTGCTCGACGCGCATCTGGCGACGCACGGGCACCTCGTCGGCGACCGGTTCACCGTCGCGGACCTGAACATGGCCGAGGTCATCCGCTACGCGCAGGGCTACGGCGCGCTGATGGCGCAGTTCCCGGCCGTCGAGGCGTGGCTGGCGGCCTGCCAGTCCCGCGAGGGCTTCCGCCGGATGTGGGAAGCGCGGATGGCCGAGCCGGAATAACGGCTTGGGGCGCAGGCGGGGGCGCAGATTGAAATATGCACCCGGATATGCAATATTCCGTGCATTGACTTGGAGAGTGTCATGACCCGCCTGCTCACGAACCACATCGCCACGATCACCGAGCTGCGCGAGCCGCACAAGGTGCTCGAACGCTCGGGCGGCAAGCCGGTGGCGATCCTCAAGAACAGCGCCGTGGTCGCCTATCTGGTGCCTGAGGAGGCGACGGTCCCGAACGTGCGCTACGCGACGATGGACGAGGTGATGGCCCATCTCGAAGAGACCCGGGACGAGGTGCAGCCGGTGCTGGACTATCTGCGCGACAAATGATCGGACCAGACTGGTTTCTGTTCGACGCAGCTCTGGTCGAGGCGATGCACGACGCGGTGCTGAACCCCGGCGAGCTCCCCGGGCGGGCCCGCGACAAATCGCTCGAAGGGGCGCTGGCGCGGGTCGAGAACCGCGTGGCTTACGGCCTCGTGGCGGATGTCTACGATCTCGCTGCCGCCTATGCCGCGGCGATCTCGCAAGGGCACTGTTTCAACGATGGCAACAAGCGGACGGCCTTTCGGACAATGTTTGCCTGCCTGCGAATGAACGGCGCTGCGACGCCGACGGCGAGCGTCGAAGAGGTCGGCCAGAAGATCATCGCGCTGGCGCAGGGCAAGATCGACGACGGCGCGCTCGCCGACTGGCTGCGCGAGCGAACCTGACCCGCCCTGCCCCGGCGGCGCTGCGGGTCGCTGGCGCCCGGCCGGGGCATTTGGGCCAGAAAGCAGCCCGCACGCCCGCAAGGGTTGCCCCGCCGCGGCCCGGCGTGGGATAAGCCCGCAAACGACAAGCCGAGCAGCCTTCATGTCCGATGATCTTCTCAGCGGCGCCAGCGCCGCGACCGACAGCTATTCCGCCGCCTCGATCGAGGTGCTGGAAGGGCTGGAACCCGTCCGCAAGCGGCCGGGGATGTACATCGGCGGCACCGACGAACGCGCCCTGCATCATCTGGTCGCGGAAATCCTCGACAACGCCATGGACGAGGCCGTCGCCGGCCACGCCAGCCGCATCGAGGTCGAGCTGCTGGCCGACCACTCCGTCGTCGTGCGCGACAACGGCCGCGGCATCCCGGTCGATCCGCACCCCAAGTTTCCGGGCAAGTCGGCGCTCGAGGTGATCCTCTGCACGCTGCACGCCGGCGGCAAGTTCACCGAGGGCGCCTATCAGACCTCGGGCGGCCTGCACGGGGTCGGTGCCTCGGTCGTTAACGCGCTGTCCGACCGGATGGTGGTCGAGGTCGCTCGCAACCGCGAGCTGTGGCGGCAGAGCTTTTCGCGCGGCATCCCGCAGGGGCCGGTCGAGAAGATCGGCCCGGCCCCGAACCGGCGCGGCACCACCGTCACCTTCCATGCCGACGAGCAGATCTTCGGGCACCACCGCCTCAAGCCCGCGCGCATCATGCGGATGGTCAAGTCCAAGGCCTATCTGCACTCGGGCGTCGAGATCCGCTGGCGGACCGAGATCGACGACGGCGAGACCCCGCGCGAGGCGACCTTCCACTTCCCCGGCGGCCTCTCGGACTATCTCGCCGAGCAGTTGGGCGGCGCCACCACCTACGCCGACCGCCCCTTCGCCGGGCTCGTCGAGTTCCGCGAGCGCTTCGGCGTGCCGGGCAAGGTCGAATGGGCGATCAACTGGACGCCCTCGCGCGACGGCTTCATCCAGTCCTACTGCAACACCGTGCCGACGCCCGAGGGCGGCACGCACGAAGGCGGGTTCTGGACCGCGATCCTCAAGGGCATCCGCGCCTATGGCGAGCTGACCAAGAACCGCAAGGCGGAGAACATCACCCGCGACGACCTGCTGACCGGCGGCTGTGCGCTGGTGTCGTGCTTCATCGCCGAGCCCGAGTTCGTCGGTCAGACCAAGGACCGCCTCGCCACCACCGAGGCCGCCCGGCTGGTCGAGGGCGCGGTCCGCGACCATTTCGACAACTGGCTGGCCGCCGACACCAAGTCCGCCGGGGCGATCCTCGATTTTCTGGTGCTGCGCGCCGAGGAGCGCCTGCGCCGCCGGCAGGAAAAGGAGACGGCGCGCAAGTCCGCGACCAAGAAGCTGCGCCTGCCCGGCAAGCTCGTGGACTGCTCGGCCACTGCGCGCGAGGGCACCGAGATCTTCATCGTCGAGGGCGACTCGGCCGGCGGCAGCGCGAAGGCGGCGCGCGACCGGGCGACGCAGGCGCTGCTGCCGCTGCGCGGCAAGGTGCTGAACGTGCTCGGGGCGGCGTCCTCGAAGCTGTCGCAGAACGCCGAGTTGAGCGACCTGTGCCAGGCGCTGGGCGTCGGCATGGGGACGCGCTTCAACGTCGACGACCTGCGCTATGACAAGGTCATCATCATGACCGACGCGGACGTGGACGGGGCGCATATCGCCTCGCTCCTGATGACGTTCTTCTTCACCCAGATGCGGCCGCTGATCGACAAGGGGCACCTCTACCTCGCCTGCCCCCCTCTCTACCGGCTGACGCAAGGCGCCGAGCGGGTCTACGTCGCCGACGAGGCCGAGAAGGAGGCGTGGCTCACCAAGGGCCTTGGCGGCAAGGGCAAGATCGACGTGCAGCGCTTCAAGGGTCTGGGCGAGATGGACGCCAAGGACCTGAAGGACACGACGATGAACCCGGCCTCGCGCAAGCTGATCCGGGTGTCGATCGACGACGAGGACGGCGGCGAGACCGGCGATCTGGTCGAACGGTTGATGGGCAAGAAGCCAGAGCTGCGGTTCCAGTACATCAGCGAGAACGCGCAGTTCGTGGAGGAGCTGGACGTCTGAGGGGTGGACGGTCGGGAGGCGGCTGTTGCCAAAGGCGCGACCTGATATTGGTCGTCTCTGCCACGGCCCGCAGCTGACAGACCTGTTTTCGCTATCTAAGTCCGCAGGGCAAGAACGTTGTCGCGGCAGGTTTCAAGACGACGGGTCGGAGTCGGTCAACCTTCCATTTCAGCGTGTGGGTTGAAAAGCCAAGCAGGCCGGAGGACCTCTTCCGCAGCGGCCTTATCTTCGACCGATCGGGAACTGTGCCAAGCGCTGACCCGCATTTTCCGCTCTTCAAGTCCGATGCGAACGACGTTCACGAACTCGATTGCCTCATCCTTCCCGCGTGCCCACCAGCTTGCATCAGTCTCTTCGGCGCCCAGGGTTCTCGCGACCACGGACAAGATATGCCCGATTTCATCCAGCACAGCGGTTATGTCCGCACGACAAACGTCCGGCAGATCCTTCGCGCCGAGCCGCCACGTCCGGTCCGTGTGCGCCAGTCGACTGCTCCTGTGCTTTCGGACGTGTCCGCACAGGCTAGAGAGCCGTGAAGTGACGTCCTCCGACAACCCGGTGTCGGCAACCAGCGCGTGAAGTGAGGCATTTCGGTTGGAACCCTGTCGGGCAGGGTCGGTGAGCTTTGCGATGCCCAGAAACACCAGACTGTCTATCGCCTCCTGCATCAGACCCGTGGTCGGGCCCGACGCTTCGTTGAGAAGCTCGACAACCTCTCTCTGCCCGTAGACAAACTCGTAGAAGGCCCAGTCACTTCGCAACTTGACGAAGTCACTTTGAATGGCGTCGTAGAGCGCCCGGACGCCAAGGTCACCGCAGGGCTCAGCCGCATCAAGCGTTGGTGCAACCCACTCGGCACGCCCGGTCGTCATAGCCTCACCTTCGGCTGCCCCCTACCGCTGCAACGTCTCCACATACCCCTGCAGCGCCACCAACCGCGCGGGCGTGGGCGCGCGCAGACCGTCGCCCGCGTCGAACATCACCTTCGGGCCGCGGCCGATCTCTTCGCCGAACTGCGGCATCGGGCTGTCGGTCTTGCCCATCGTGTAGCCGTCGATCCGCGCCATCACCCGCAGCCGCGGGAATGTGCCGCCGTTGCGGCGCGCAAGCTGCGTGAGGTCCGTGGGTCGGGGCGAGAGGCCCGCGGCCGCCGGACCGTCGCCGCGCCCTGTCGGGCCGTGGCAGGCGACGCAGTATCGGGCGTAGTCGGCCGCACCCTGCGCGGCCTGCGCGGCGGCGGGGCCGGTGGGGCGCGGGGCCTCGGCCTCGGGCACGCAGCCCGTCAGCAGCAGGGCGGCGCCCATTGCGGCCAGGGTCGGTCTGGCGAACATCATCCTCGGTCCCTCGCTGGTTTTGCCCGCGACTCTGCCCGCCCGGGCCACCCCGCGCAACCCTCGCCGGGCCTCACCCCAGCCGCACGACCCGGTCCATCCGCCCCGCCAGCTCCATGTTGTGGGTGGCGATCAGCGCGCTGAGGCCGGTCTCGCGGACTACCTCCATCAGCACCGCAAAGACCTGATCCGAGGTGGCGGGGTCGAGGTTGCCGGTCGGCTCGTCGGCCAGAAGCAGCGCCGGCCCGTTGGCGAGCGCGCGGCAGAAGGCCACCCGCTGCGCCTCGCCGCCCGAAAGCTCCGCCGGGCGGTGATCGGCGCGGGGGCCAAGGCCGACACGGCCCAAGAGGCCCGCGGCCCGCGCACGCGCGGCCGCGTCGGGGACGGCGTTGGCGAGCTGCGGCAGGACCACGTTCTCCAGCGCCGTGAACTCGGGCAGCAGGTGGTGGAACTGATAGACGAAGCCCAGCTCGCGCCGCCGCGCCTCGGTCCTCGCGCGGTCGCCAAGGCCCGTCATGTCGCGCCCGTTCAGCCAGACCCGGCCCGCGTCGGGGGTGTCGAGCAGCCCCGCGATGTGCAGCAGCGTCGATTTCCCCGCCCCCGAGGGCGCGACGAGCGCCACCACCTCGCCGCGGGCCACGCTCAGGTCCAGCCCGCGCAGCACCTCGACGGCGGCAGGAGAGCCGGGATTGTAGGTCTTGCTGACCCCCTCGAGCCGCAGCACGTCCTCTCGCACGTCACTCATGGCGCAGCGCCTCGACCGGGTTCATCCGGGCCGCACGGCGGGCCGGGAAGATGGTGACGAGGAACGACAGCACCAGCGACAGGCCGACCGCCTTGGCGATGTCGATGCCCCTGAGCTCGGCCGGCAGGCGATAGATCCCGCGCACCGCAGGGTCCCACGCCCCCCCGCTGGTCAGCCAGTTGATACCCGCCATGATGCCGTCGATGTTGAGCGCGAGGAGAACGCCGAGGATCACCCCCGCGATCGTCCCGATCACCCCGGTGAAGGCGCCGCAGAGGAAGAACACCCGCAGGATCGCCCCCTCGGTCAGCCCCATCGTCCGCAGGATGCCGATGTCGCGGCCCTTGTTCTTGACCAGCATGATCAGCCCCGAGGTGATGTTCATGGCCGCGATCAGCACCAGCACCGACAGGATCACGAACATCACGTCATCCTCGATGTCGAGCGCCGAGAGGAACGACCCCGAGGCGTCGCGCCACGTCCAGACGACGCTGCCCGGCACCGCCTCGGTCAGCGCGGGCGTCAGGCGGTCCACCCGCTCGGGGTCGGAGGCGTAGACCTGGATCTCGTCGACCTCGCCCTCGCGGTTGAAATAGGACTGCGCCTCGGGCAGCGGCATGTAGATGCGGGTGCGGTCGATGTCGTAGCGCCCGGCGGTGAAGACATAGACGACCTCATAGGTGGCGATCCGCGGCGTGGTGCCGAACGCCGTCTGCGCCCCTTGCGGCGAGATGAGCTGCAGCCGGTCGCCCACCGAGGCGCCGAGGTCGCGGGCGATGCCCGAGCCGATGGCGATGCCGCGGTCGAAGGCGTCGATGTCGCCCGCCCCCGTCTCGGGATCGGCGACGCGGGGGATGGCCTTGAGGTCCGCGAGCGACAGCCCGTGCACCTCGGCCACGTTCGATCGGTCGCCGACGCTGGCCATCACCTGCCCCTTCACCACCGGGTCGGCGCGGGTGACGCCGGGGATCGCCTCGATCCGCGCCACCGCGTCGGGATAGTCGCTGATGGTGCCGGCGACGGTATAGACCTCGTCGGTCAGGTCATTCACGATCTGGCCGGGCGGCATGTAGACGGTGGTGTGCGCGTTGGCGCCGAGGATCGTGTCCACGAACTCGGTGCGAAAGCCCGAGCGCACGGCGAGGGTGGCGATCAGCGCCATCACCCCCAGCGCGATGCCGATGAGGCTGATCCAGGTCATGGTCGAGACCCCGCCCTCGGCGCGGCGGGCGCGCAGGTAGCGCCAGGCGATCAGGAACTCGTAGCGCGAGAACGGAGGGGGGTTCGCCATGCCGGGCGGCCTTTCGTCGGGGTCGCGGCAAACTGGCCGCGGCGGACGGGGTTGGCAAGCCGACATTGGCGTGAAGCGCGGGCGAGGGCGCCCCGACACGACAAGGCGCGCGCGCCCCCATGCTGCGCGCGCGCCCGTCGAACGGCTGTCACGGGCGCCCCACGCGCCCATGGTCCGCCGCCCGCGGCCGGGAGGGAGGCGCCCCGGCAGTCCCTGAACGAGGCGGAGGCAGTTCCGCCCGCGTCGCCTCACAGCATGAAGTCGCCGGCCCCATAGGCGGTATGAGCCACGCCACCATCGAGGATGCGGATCGCCATCTCGATCACTGCGTCGGCGTCGGTGTTGAAATAGACCATCGTGTCAGTGCCGTTCGCGCCGACCCAGACGCGGCCGGCGCCGCCGGGCGTCGTGCCGTTCCAAGTGAACGCCTGGTTCCCGGCCACGACCTCGTTGGCATCCACCGTCGAGACATCGATGACGTCCCCACCCGCGGCCCCGGCCCCCTCGAAGCCGTCGATCCAGTCGAGCGCGCCGGGCGCCGATTCGGACGGCGCGAGGAACTGGAACACGTCCGCGCCCGCCCGGCCCATCAGCCGGTCCGATCCCTCACCGCCCTGCAACGTGTCATTGCCGGGTCCGCCGACGAGGATATCATAGCCGCCGAAGCCCCGCAGCAGGTCGTCGCCCGCGTTGCCCCAGATCCGGTTGCTGTCCGCGGACCCGAGGATCGTATCGCTGGCGCTGCCGCAGGTCACCCACTCGAACCCGGTGAAGCTCTCGCCGCCGAGGTTGGTGGTGCCGCTGGTCATGTCCATCAGATAGGCGATGGCGCCGTTGCTGATATAGATCAGGTCCACGCCTGCACCGCCGTCCATCGTCTCGGTCCCGGACTGGGCGCCGGCGACCATCACGTCGTCGCCGTCCTCGCCGAGATAGGTGCCGAACCCGCCCGAGACGATGCGGTCGTTGCCCGCGCCGCCGCGGACCGAATTGACCCCGCCGCCACCGTTGAGCGTATCATTGCCGCCGTTACCGCGGATGGTGTCGTTGTCCTCCTGGCCGAAGATAACGTCGTTGCCGCCGGACCCGGCCAGCAGGTCCGACCCGAGGCCGCCGTACAGGCTGTCGCCGAAGCTCGACCCGAGTTCGTTGCCGGCAGTCATCGCGTAGATCGAGTCGTTGCCGGCGTTGCCATAGATCAGGTCGGTGTCGAAGTTGCCGCTGATCTGGTCGCCGCCGCTGGTGCCGTAGACGGTGTCGCTGCCCGCGCCGCCGTCGATCACGTCGCCGACCCCGTTGTCGCCGCCGCCGGCATCCAGCCGGTCCGCGCCGCCGCCGCCCGACATCGTATCGGCCCCGCCATCGCCGTAGAGCGTGTCGTTGCCGTCGCCGCCATCCAGCGAATCGTCGCCGGCGCGACCGGCCAGCGTATCGTTGTCGTCCTCGCCGCGGATGATGTCACCGCCGAGCGAGCCGATCATGTAATCGTTCCCGGTCGCCCCGAACATCACGTCCGCATAGCCCGATCCATCGAACAGAGCAGCTGACATCGCATAGATCCGGTCGTCGCCCGCTCCGCCGTAGAGCGTGTCGTTGTAGGAACCGCCGTAGATCGTATCGGCCCCGCTGCTGCCATAAACGGTGTCGGTCCCGGAACCGCCGTCGAGCAGGTCACCGACCGTGTCGCCACTGGCGTCGAGCCGGTCGTTGCCGTTTCCGCCGGAGATCTTGTCGTACCCGGCCCCGCCATAGAGCGTGTCGTTGCCGTCGCCCCCGTCCAGCTCGTTCGTGCCCCCACGGCCGCTCAGCCGGTCGTCGCCGTCGCCGCCAAGCAGCGTGTCATTGCCGGCCGACCCGTAGAGCAGGTCATTGCCAAGCCCGCCGCTGATCCAGTCGCCCAGCACCGAGCCGTCGATGCTTGCGCTGTCGTTGGCGTAGATCGTGTCATTCCCGCCCGCGCCGTCGAGCGAGTCGTTGCCGAGCCCCCCGTTGATGAGGTCGTTGCCCGCGCCGGCAACGACGGTGTCGTCGCCTGAAAGCGCGTTGATGGTGTCGCCGATCGGGTCCGACAGCCAGTAGAGTTCGGGCAGAAGCCATTCGTTGTCGGTAAATCCGCTGACGATCGAGCCGGCGATGGCCCGATCGTTGGCACCGGTTCCAGTGAAGGTGGTCATGAACGTCATCCTCGATAATGCCCGGTGAGAGGCAAACGGCTCTGCACCGGAGAACGGTGAAACTGGCCTCGAACGAGAGGCGCGGGGATCGGGCGGCTGCCCGGCTGCGGCCCCTCGCTGGCCGATCTGGACAAGGTATCACCCGCGTCCGGGCCCGGCGTCCCCCGTTCGGGGGATGCAATGCGGCATTCCCGCGCGGGCCGAACCTGCCCCCCCGCGACCGGCTCACGCCTCGCGCGAGACCAGCGCCACGAGCTGCGCCTGCCGGTGGGTGTCGGTCTTCTGGAAGATCTGCTTGAGGTGATGCCGCGCGGTTTCGCGCGACATCCCCAGCGCGGGGGCCGCGTCGGTCAGCGAACTGCCGCAGGCCAGAAGCGCGGTCAGCTCGGCCTCGCGCCGGGTCAGGCCGAACCCGTCCATCAGCGCGTGCGGGTCGCGGCTCGGCGGGTCGTCGCCCGCGGGATCGAGCGTCACCAGCAGCGCCGCCGCCCCGTGCCAGCTCGTCGGCACCGCCTGCAGGCGCTGCTCGGGCAGCGCGGGGTCGCGGGGCCTCAGCGTCAGGTCCACGCCCCGGCCGAAGCGGGCGGCGAGCCCGATGCGGGCGCGGATGAACTCGGCATTCTCCCACCCCGCCAGCGACAGCCGCCCGCTCTCGCCGCCCGTTTCGCGCACCAGCGGCGGGTGATGGGCGAGCGCGGCGGCATTCGCCTCGAACACCCCCTCGTCGGGGCCGATCAGCACCGCCGGCCCCGGCAGCGCCCCGAGCAGCGAGGGGCCCTGCGGCCGCGCCTCGGCGGTCGGATCGCGCAGGCCCAGCGTCACGCTGCGCACCATGTGCGGGCGCAGCCGGTTGAGCCGCCCCACCGCCTCGCGCGAGAACCCGGCGGCGCCAGCCTCGCGCTCGAAGGTGAAGACGAAGCGGCGGCCGTCCGGGGTCCGGTGCAGCGTGGCGGTCTGGTCCCAGAGGCCCAGGCGGTGCAGCGTCTCGACCGCCGGGCGGCGGGCGACGGCGGCGGGAAAATCGGCCTCGTGGACGAAGAGCGCGTCCCCCACCCGGTCGAGCCGCCCCGCGCACGAGGCAAAGAGCCCCGCCTCGACGAAGTCGCGCAAGGCCCGCTCGGTCCGCCGGGTGGCGTAGAAGCTGGTGCCCGCCGCGCTACCGGGGGCGGCGCTGTCCATGATCAGGCAGCCGCTCGCGAACCCGGTCGAGGCGCAGATCGCGGCAAGGATGTCCGGCCAGCGCTCGGGCTCGAGCGTCGCCTGATAGATCAGGTCAAGGATCGCTTCGGTCTGTCGTGACACGCGCAGCTCCCCGCGTCGGCAGCGTCCACTCGAGCCTCAAAATCGCACGCCAGTATAACGCGCGGATCACGGCCGCGGTCGCATCATTTTTGCGTCGGACTGTGCCAGCGCCCGCCCCCTCGGCCGCGCCCATTGCCCGCCCCCGCGCGGCCTGCCACAAGGCGGGCCATGGCCAAGCCCGTCACCGCCTTCACCTGCACCGCCTGCGGCGCCGCGCATCGCAAGTGGTCCGGCCGCTGCGACGCCTGCGGCGAATGGAACTCGATCGTCGAAGAGGCGCCGCTGAGCCAGGGGCCGGGCCGCGGCCTCGGCGCCCAGCGCGGCCGCGTCGTGGCGCTGAGCGGGCTGGCCGCCGACGAGCCGCCACCGCCGCGCACCCCCTCGGGGATCGAAGAGCTGGACCGGGTGCTGGGCGGCGGGCTGGTGCCGGGCAGCGCGATCCTCGTCGGCGGCGATCCGGGGATCGGCAAGTCCACGCTGATGCTGCAGGCTGCCGCCGCCTTCTCGCGCAAGGGCGCCAGCGCCATCTATCTGTCGGGCGAAGAGGCCGGCGCCCAGCTCAGGATGCGCGGCCAGCGCCTCGGCCTCGCCGACGCTCCGGTGCGGCTGGGGACCGAGACGAGCCTGCGCGACATCCTGACCACCCTCGACGCCGAGCGGCCCGAGGTGGCCGTGATCGACTCGATCCAGACGCTGTGGAGCGACACGGTCGAGGCCGCGCCCGGCAGCGTCGGGCAGGTCCGGGCCGCCGCTCACGAGCTTGTGACATTCGCCAAGCGCACCGGCGTCGCGGTCGTCATCGTCGGCCACGTCACCAAGGACGGCCAGATCGCCGGGCCGCGGGTGGTCGAGCACATGGTCGACACCGTGCTCTATTTCGAGGGCGAGCGCGGCCACCAGTTCCGCATCCTGCGCGCGGTCAAGAACCGCTTCGGCCCCTCGGGCGAGATCGGGGTGTTCGAGATGACCGGCGCGGGGCTGGCCGAGGTCACCAACCCCTCGGCGCTGTTCCTGTCCGAACGCGGCCAGCCGGTCGCCGGCAGCGCCGTCTTTGCCGGGATCGAGGGCACCCGGCCGGTGCTGACCGAGGTGCAGGCGCTGGTCGCGCCCTCGACGCTCGCCTCGCCCCGCCGGACGGTGGTGGGGCTGGACGGGGGGCGGGTCTCGACCATCCTCGCGGTGCTCGAGGCGCGCTGCGCGGTGCCCTTCGCGGGGCTCGACGTGTTCCTGAACGTGGCGGGGGGGATGCGGGTCGCGGAACCCGCCGCGGACCTCGCCATCGCGGCGGCGCTGCTCAGCGCGCGCGAGGATCATCCGCTGCCGGCCGAGACTGTCTTTTTCGGCGAGATCAGCCTCTCGGGGGCGCTCAGGCCGGTGGGGCAGGCCGAAAACAGGTTGAAAGAAGCGCGGAAACTTGGTTTTTCCCACGCGATGCTGCCCGCGGTCCAGAAGGTCGAGGGCGGCGAGGGGCTGACACTCTCGCGGGTGGCTGACCTCACGAGTTTCACGGGCGAGACGTTCGGGGCCGGCTGACCCCACGCCGCCCCCAAAGCACGGGCCGCGCGGGCGGTCCGCATCGAGGGCGGAGACACATGGACGGATTCACCCTGATCGACGGCATCGTCGCCGCGATCATCATCCTGTCGGCCATCCTGGCCTATTCGCGCGGCTTCGTGCGCGAATCGCTGGCGATCCTGGGCTGGATCGGGGCCGCGGTGCTGGCCTTCATCTTCGCCCCGGCGGTGCGGCCGCTGATCGCCCAGATCCCCTATCTGAACAGCCTGATCGCCGACAACTGCGAGCTGGGCACCATCGCCGGCTTCGCCGTGGTGTTCGCCCTGGCGCTGGTGCTGTTCTCGATCCTGACGCCGCTGTTTTCCTCGGTCGTTCAACGCTCTGCGCTGGGCGGGGTGGATCAGGGCATGGGCTTTCTGTTCGGCGTGGCGCGGGGCATCCTGCTCGTCGTGATCGCCTTCATCGTCTATGACCGGATCATGACGACCGAGCGGGTGGCGATGGTGGACCAGTCGCGCTCGGCGCAGGTGTTCCAGCAGATGAGCGGGCGGCTGAACCAGCAGATCCCGCAGGACGCGCCCGGCTGGCTGGCCGCGCGGTTCGAGCAGCTGGTGCGCGACTGCGGCCCGACCGCGACGGCGCCTGCCGCGGCGGGGACCTCGGCCGCGACCACCACGACGACGACCACGACGACCACGACTCCGGCGACCCCGACCGCGCCGGCCAACTGACGGCGTTGCGCGTCCGCCCCGCGCGGCGGGCGTTGCGCCGGGCGTATGAACGGCGCCGGGCGGCACGGCGGAAATCCCCACTTTTGCCGGAAACGGCGATGCACGATCCGTTCGGGGTTCGTGCATCGTTCATGCGATGTTCATGCACAGTTCGTGCGAACGTCTCCGGCCGCCCCCTCCCCGCGCCCTGGCCCCTGCAACGGCCGGATGCGACGTCTGGCGGGCGGGCTGCCCTGACCCCGTGACTTTCCCGCGCCGAGTGCCTATCTCTGCCTCATCCCGACAGACCCTGTCCTGCCCTTCCCGACTCGGCCGCGCGTCCGGCCAGAAGCCCCGAGCCCCAGCCATGTCCCAGCAGCCTTTCCTCGCCGACCCCTTCGACAGCGACCGGCTGCACGAGGAATGCGGCGTCTTCGGCGTCAACGGCGTTGCCGAGGCGGCGAACTTCGTCGCGCTCGGGCTGCACGCGCTGCAGCACCGCGGGCAGGAGGCGGGCGGCATCGTCGCCTTCGACCCCGACAAGGGGTTCAACAGCGCCCACCGCTTCGGCTACGTCCGCGACAACTTCACCAAGGCCTCGCTGATGGAGACGCTGCCGGGCGAGCTCGCCATCGGCCACGTCCGCTATTCGACCGCCGGCGCCAAGGGGCCGGCGATCCGCGACATCCAGCCCTTCTTCGGCGAGTTCGCCATGGGCGGCTGCGCCATCGCCCACAACGGCAACATCACCAACGCGCTGGCGCTGCGGCGCGAGCTGATCGAGCGCGGCTCGATCTTCCAGTCCGGCTCGGACAGCGAGTGCATCATCCACCTGATGGCCCGGTCCATCCAGCGCAACATCCCCGAGCGGATGAAGGACGCGCTGCGCCGGGTGGAGGGCGCCTTCTCGGTCATTGCCATGACCCGCACCAAGCTGATCGGGGTGCGCGACCCGCTGGGCGTGCGCCCGCTGGTGCTGGGCCGGCTGGGCGAGGGCGCCTATGCGCTCGCCTCCGAGACCTGCGCGCTCGACATCATCGGGGCCGAGTTCGTGCGCGAGATCGAGCCGGGCGAGATGGTGGTGATCTCGAAGGGCAAGGTCGAGACCTCGCGCCCTTTCGGCCCCTCGACGGGGCGGTTCTGCATCTTCGAGCACGTCTATTTCAGCCGCCCCGATTCGATCATCGGCGGGCGCTCGGTCTACGAGACGCGCAGCCAGATCGGGGTGGAACTGGCGCGCGAGGCGCCGGTCGAGGCCGACCTCGTCTGCCCGGTGCCCGACTCGGGCACGCCGGCGGCGATCGGCTATGCGCGCGAAAGCGGCATCCCCTTCGGCATGGGGATCATCCGCAACCAGTACATGGGCCGCACCTTCATCGAGCCAACCGAGCAGATCCGCAACATGGGCGTCCGGCTCAAGCTGAACGTCAACCGGGCACTGGTGCGCGGCAAGCGCGTGGTGCTGGTGGACGATTCGGTGGTCCGCGGGACCACGAGCCGCAAGATCAAGGACATGATCCTCGATGCCGGCGCGGCCGAGGTGCATTTCCGCATCGCCTCGCCCCCGACCGCCTGGCCCTGCTTCTACGGCGTGGACACGCCCGACCGCGACAAGCTGCTGGCCGCGCACATGACGCCGGACGAGATGCGCGAGTGGATCGGGGTGGACAGCCTCGCCTTCGTCTCGCTCGACGGGCTTTATAGGGCGGTGGGCGAGGCCAAGGGGCGCGATGCCCGGGCGCCGCAGTATTGCGATGCGTGTTTCTCGGGCGATTATCCGGTGGCGCCGTTCGACCAGCTCGAACGCGGGTTCCGCATGAAGCAGGACCCGATGTCGGGCGATTGCGAGGCGGAAGAGGACCAGTCGGGCTACGAGCCGCTGGACCACACGCTCAGCCCCAACAGCGCCACCCGCGCCGCCGAATAGGCCCCCTCAGCGCGACCAGTCGAGGACGGCGGTGGCCACGCCCCCGGCGATGCCGGTGGTCAGCCGCGCGCCGGATTGCTCGGCCAGCTTGGCGGCGATGGTGAGGCCGAGGCCGGTGCCCTCGGACGCCGGGTCGCGGTCGAGCCGGCCCATGCGGAACCGCGCCCCGGGCCCCACCGGGTTGGTCACCGTCAGCCGCGGTCCCGCCGCGAGCGTGACCCGGACCGGGCCGGTCCCGTGGCGCAGCGCGTTCTCGGCCAGGTTGCGGATCAGGATGGCGATGCCGTCGGCGTCGCCCTCGACCACCGCGGTCTCGAGGTCGCCGTCGTCATAGCCGAGCGGCCGCCCCGGCAGCACCGGCAGATCGTCCAGCGCCATCGGCACCAGCGCCGCGAGGTCCACCGGCCCGCGCGCCAGCCCGATCCCCGATTCGGCCCGCGAGAGCTGCAAGAGCCGCTCGGTCAGCGCGGTGATGCGGTCGAGCGCCGCGACGATCCGCCCGGCGTCGGCCGCGACCTCGGGCCGGCGGGCGAGCAGCTGCGCCTCGGCCCGGGCGGCGGCGACGGGGGTGCGCAGCTCGTGGGCGGCGTGGGCGGCGAAGTCGCGCTCGGCCGTCATCAGCCCCTGGATGCGGGCGAGGTAGCGGTTGAGGTTGGCCGCCACCGGCGCCAGCTCGGCCGGCAGCCCGGCGCTGTCGAGCGGCGCGAGGTCGGCCGCGTCCCGCCCCGAGAGCGTCGCCGACAGCGCCGCCACGGGCCGGAGCGCCTGCCCCAGCGTGCGCCGCACCACCCACATCAGCGCCAGCGCCACCGGCAGCATGGCGGCGAGGAGGCCGCGCAGGCTCTCGATCAGCTCGTGGCGGCGCAGGGCCAGCGGCTCGCCCAGTTCGAGGCGGCGGCCGTCTTGCAGCGTGACCCCGGCCACCACCCAGCCGCCGCGCCGGGTGATCTCGGCCTTGCCGGGGGCCGTGGCGGGGGGCGTGGCGGGGCTGGGCGCGGGCGGCCACGGCGGCGCGGGCGGCCCCGCCGGCCGGGGCGCTGCCCCGGACCCCGGGATATTTGCGCAAGAGGAAGAGGGAGGGATCAGGGCAAGGATGCGGTCGTCGCTCGGCAGCGCCGGCAGCGCCGCGCCGTTGGCCGCCATCGCCGCGAGGAGCTGCGCCTCGCGTCCGAGGGCGTCGTCCAGGGTCTCGCCCGTCTCGTGGTCGAGGACGGCGATGGCGACCGCCACGGCCAGGAGCCAGCCCGCGCCGGTCAGCGCCAGCACCCTGAGCGAGAGCCGCCGGGTCAGGCTGTAGCCGGCCGGCGCGCGGGGCGGGGCCGAAGCGTGAGGCATGGCGGGGGGCATGGCGTGAGGCGGAGCGGGGGGCATGGCGGGGCCGCTCACGGGATCAGGTAGCCGAGGCCGCGGCGCGTCTCGATCACCCCCTGCCCCAGCTTGCGGCGCAGGCGGCTGACGTAGACCTCGACGGCGTTGCCCTCGATCTCGGCGTCGAAGGCGAAGAGCGCGTCCTCGAGCGCGGGCTTGCCCAGCACCCGGCCGCGGGCGCCGAGCAGCGTGTCGAAGAGCGCCCATTCGCGCTGGGTCAGGCGCACCTCGGCGCCGCCGGCGTGGACCCGGCGGCGGGCGCGGTCCACGGTGACGCCGCCGAGGTCGATGACGGTGGCCGGGCTGTCCTGCCCGCGCCGGGCATTGGCGCGGATGCGGGCGGCGAGCTCCTCGAGGTCGTAGGGCTTGACGACGTAGTCGTCGGCGCCGGCGTCGAGGCCGGCGATGCGGTCGCTGATCTGGTCGCGGGCGGTGGCGATGACGATGGGCGTGCGGTCCTGCGCCGCGCGGCGGGCGCGCAGGAACCCCAGCCCCGAGCCGTCCGGCAGCCCGAGGTCGAGCAGGATCAGCGCGTATTCGGCGACCGCCACGGCATCCTCGGCCTCGGCCAGGGTGGCGGCGCGGTCCACCGCATGGCCCTGCGCGGTGAGGTGGCGGGCCACGGCCTCGGCCAGGGGCGCGCTGTCCTCGACGATCAGAAGGCGCATGAGGGGGTCCTTTCGGCGGTGGTCTGTGTGGGGGTTGCGGCGGGGGGCATCCTGCCCCGCGCATCCTGCATGGCGTCGCAAGCTGACCGCAAGCTGACCGGGGCAAACACCCCCCATCGCAACTGCATCTTCACGGGAGACATCCGATGCGTCTGACGATTGCCGCCGCCGCCCTGATGGGCCTGACCGCCCTCACCCCCGCCTTCGCCGCCGAGGTCGAGTGCAAGCAGCCCGAAGCGAGCTGGAAGCCCGTCGAAGAGCTGAAGACCAAGCTGACCGCCGAGGGCTGGACGATCAAGAACGTCAAGACCGACGAGGGCTGCTACGAGGTCTATGCCACCGACAAGGACGGCAAGAAGGTCGAGGTCTACTTCGATCCGGTCACCTTCGAGCCGGTCGGCGAGGACAGCTGAGATGGCCGCCGCGACCACGCCGATGGTTCCCGTCTGGGACCGCTTCGTCCGGGTCTTCCACTGGTCGCTGGTGGGGCTGATCGCCGCGGCCTGGCTGACCGAGGACGCCAAGCGGGTCCACATCTGGATCGGTTACACGGCTCTGGCGCTGGTCGCGGCGCGCCTGGTCTGGGGCGTCGTCGGCAGCCGCCACGCGCGGTTCGCCGACTTCGTCGCAGGCCCGGCCCGGGTGCTCGGCTATCTGCGCGACCTCGTCCGTGGGCAGGAGCGCCGGTACCTGGGCCACAACCCCGCCGGCGGCGCGATGATCGTCGCGCTGCTGGCCACGATCCTCGTGACCTGCATCTCGAGCTGGCTGATGGGCACCGACCGGTTCTGGGGCTCGGAGCTGATGGAAGGCATCCACGAGACCGCCGCCACCCTGATCCTGGTGCTGGTGGCCGCCCATGTCGCCGGGGTAGTGTGGGAATCGCTGCACCACGGCGAAAACCTGGTGCGGGCCATGATCACGGGACGGAAACGCGCATGACGGAATACTCGCAGGACGCCTCGGCTCACCCCGAGGCGCCGCACATGATCAACCGGGCCAACTGGCTCAGGGCGGCGGTGCTGGGGGCGAACGACGGCATCGTCTCGGTCAGCGCGCTGATCGTGGGCGTGGCCGCCGCCGACCCCTCGCCGCAGGCGATCCTGATCGCCGGCGCCGCGGGGCTCGCGGCGGGCGCCATGTCGATGGCGGCGGGCGAGTATGTCTCGGTCTCGAGCCAGTCCGACATCGAGCGCGCCGACCTCGACCGCGAGCGCACGGCGCTGGCCGAGATGCCGGACCAGGAGCTCGCCGAACTCGCCGCGATCTTCGAGAGCCGCGGGATGACCGCCGCCACCGCGTTGCAGGCGGCGCGCGAGGTGACGCTGCACGACGCGCTCGGCGCGCACGCGCGCGAGGAACTGGGGCTGCATGACGTGAACCAGGCCAATCCGCTGCAGGCGGCGCTGGCCTCGCTGGTGACCTTTGCCATTGCCGCGGCGGTGCCGCTGGCGGCGGCGGTGCTGGCGCCGGCCGGGATGGTGATCCCGGTGGTGCTGGTGGTGACGCTGGTCGCGCTGGCGATCCTCGGCGCGGTGGGCGCGCGGGCCGGGGGCGCGCCGCTCTTGCCGGCGACGATCCGCGTGCTCGTCTGGGGCGCCTTTGCGATGGCCGTCACCATGGGGGTGGGCCGGATCTTCGGCATCTCGGCATGACCCGTCGCGCGAGAGGGTGCCCGTGAAGGGGCTCGCCACCCGCGCCGGGATGCTGCTGCTGGCCGCGCTGATGCTGGCCGTGTGCTGGTTCGGCGGGCTCTACCAGTCCGGCAACTACCACGCGGTGCTGCCGGGCGAGCTCTACCGCTCGGCCCAGCTCAGCGGCGAGGAGTTGAGCGACCGGATCGCCCGCGACGGCATCCGCAGCGTGCTGAACCTGCGCGGCTCGAACCCCGGCGCGGCGTGGTACCCGCCCGAGGTCGCCGCCGCCTCGGCCGCGGGCGTGGCGCATTACGATGTGCCGCTGCTCTCGTCGCAGTCGCTGAGCCGGGCGGACGCCGAGCGGCTGGTGGCGCTGATGCGCGACGCGCCGAAGCCGCTGCTGGTCCATTGCGAGGGCGGGGCGGACCGCACCGGGCTGGCCACCGCGCTCTATCTCGCAGCGACGGGGCATCCGCTGGATCAGGCGGCGGGCCAGCTTTCGGCGCGCTACGGCTTCGTCGGGATCGAGGGGGTCACGCGGCCCTGGCCGATGTGGGAAAGCTGGGAACGGCTCGGCCCGGCGCTGGCCGGGTCGGCGCAGGTCGGGGCGCACGATGCCGACGTGGCGTCCTCCGAGCCGGCCGAGGGGGCGGCCGACCCGGCCCCGCCGCCCGCGCCGGCTGAGGGCGGCGACGGCACCGGCGGTGCCTAGACCAGCGCCTCGATCAGCGCGCCATAACGACGCTCGGTCTCGGCCTGCGCCTCGGCCACGCCGGGCAGCGCCAGAAGCCGGGCGTATTCGGCGCGCAGCCGGTCGCCGTGGCGGGCCGCAAACCCGGTGTCCTGCACCCGCAGCCGCGCCAGCCGGTCGAAATACAGCGTGTCGTGGCGCGTGTTCGCCTCGCTCACCGGCCGCGCGCCGCGGCCGCGCAACTGCCGCAGGCAGTAGGCGGCGAGCGATTTCACCGCGTAGTGGTTGTAGTGCGCGAGCCCGTGGCGGATGTCGGCCACCGGCAACCGGCGCAGGTTGCGCCACAGATGCGGGTCGTCGCCCGGCAGGGTGAACCGCGTCCCGTCCCCCCGCATCACCGTCAGCGGCGCCGCCCCGGTATAGGCGGTGACGCTGTGGTTGTGGATGGCACCGAACCGCTCGAGCCCGCGGGCCAGCGACTTGACCGGCGCGTTGTGGGCCGAGCGCGCGGCGGCGCGGCGGGTGAACTGCTCGGTGACGAGGCCCGGATGCCAGAGCGGGTCCTCGGTCGAGCCGAAGGTGTGGGGGTTGAGGATGATGATGTCAGCATCCTCGCCCGCCGCGTCGGTCAGGTCCTGCACGCGGCCCGCGCCGGTGGTCACGTCGAGGAACTCGTCGGCGTCCAGCACCATCAGCCAGTCGGCGCGGTCGAGCCCGTGCGCCTTGCGCATCGCCGCATAGGCCGCGTGCTGGGGGATGTCGCGCGGCGCGAGGGTGCTGCGGTGGTGGGTGACGGCGCCGGCCGCGTCGAGCGCGTCGAGCACGAGGTCGGTCCCGTCGCGGCAGTCGTTCGAGGCGATGAACAGCCGGTCGAAGCCGATGGCGCGGTGATGGGCGACGTATTCGAGGACATAGGGCCCCTCGTCCCGCATCGACGAGAGCAGGACGTGGCCGAGGCCGCTCACGCGCCGTTCCCCGGTCGGGGGCCGACGGGGCCGCGCGAGACGGGACGGGAAGGGCGGCGCATGGCGGTGGTCCGGCTGGGGGCGGGCGGGGTGGAGAGGGAGGTAAGCCCGGGTGGACGGCGGGGCAAGGGGCGGGGGGGTGCCTAGGGATGAGGGGGATGACCAGTGGCGCACTCTTGCGCAACCCAGCGCCCCCCATCTCGCCCCTCCAGTTCAGTCGGCGTCCGTAACGGCGTTCATCGAGGGCAGGCTGGGGGCGGGCGGCTTGAAGCGGGTAGATCGCGCCGGGGGACGGCAGAGCAAGCCCCGCAACCGGCAACTGCCCGAGACGCTGGCGTCGGTTGTCGATGGTGACGCGCGCCCCGCTCAATGCGTCCGACCGGTTCATCGTCGCCCCGGTAAGGACCCGCGGCGGCACCCCCCCGGGGGGGCACATGAGCTCATGCTAGGCGCAGGAGGCGGACAGCCAAAAAGTCGCCCCGGGGGTGGCGCTACCCCCCTATCCCGCCACCACCGTCCAGTCGGCGTCGTAGCGGTATTCCTCGAGGTTCGGGCCGTCGCCGCAGCGGTCCACCACCGCAAACAGCCCCGGCTCGGCCAGCGGCGTCAGCACCCCGTGCCATGCCCCGCGCCTGAGGTTGATCCCCTGCCCCGGCGCGGTCAGGAACGCCTGCGGGCGGCCGGGCACCCCGCCCTCGTCGGGGGCCACGATGACCAGGAACGGGTGCTCGGTCATCGGCAGGAACGCCTGCGAGCCGAGCGGGTGGCGCTCGACCAGACGGAAGGCATAGGGGAGCGTCACCGCGCCCGAGCGGAAGAGCGACAGCCCGACCGGCTCGGCGTCCAGCCGGGCGCGGTCGTGCCAGCGGCCGCAGTGCCCCTCGTTGATGATCCGGTCGGGCGCGCCCGCGGTCTCGAGCGCCTCGCCCCAGGGGGCGAAGGCGGCGGAAGTCAGCGGGGCGGCGCGGAGTGTGCGGTCGGGGGGCGTCATGCGCGGTCCTTGTTCATTCTTCGCCGAAACGAGAGGCTGAATGTCGTTTCGCAATATTGTCTGCCCGCCATCCTGCGGTATCACCGGACCAGATACCATGCTTGAACGGGGGGCTCATGCCCGGTTTTCTGACCACCCACGTGCTCGACACCGCCGGCGGACGCCCGGCGGCGGGGATGCGCATCACGCTCTACGCGCTCGACGGTGAGCGGCGGCAACTGGCCGAGGTCGTGACCAACGCCGAAGGGCGCACCGACGGCCCGATCCTGCCCGAGGCCACCTTCCGCACCGGCCGCTACGAGCTGGTGTTCCACGTCGGCGACTGGCTGGACGCGCAGGGGCATCAGGCGGCCGGGCCGCGGTTTCTCGACGAGGTGCCGATCCGCTTCGGGATGGCCGAGGACGACCACTACCACGTCCCGCTGCTCGTCTCGCCCTACGGCTTCTCGACCTACCGGGGCAGCTGACGCATGGACCCGATCATCCTGCACGACTGGGCGGCGCTGGCGATCCGCTGGCTGCACGTCGTCACCGCCATCGCCTGGATCGGCTCGTCCTTCTACTTCATCGCGCTGGACCTGGGGCTGCAGAAGGCGCCCGGCCTGCCCGAGGGCGCCCACGGCGAGGAGTGGCAGGTCCACGGCGGCGGTTTCTACCACATCACCAAGTACCTCGTGGCGCCGGCGCGGATGCCCGAGCACCTGACCTGGTTCAAGTGGGAGAGCTATGCCACCTGGCTGACCGGCCTCGCCATGCTCGCCGTGCTCTACTGGGCGCAGAGCGAGCTGTTCCTCATCGACCCCGCCAAGATGGAGCTGGCGCGCTGGCAGGCGATCGCGATCTCGGCCGGCTCGCTGGTCGTGGGCTGGGTGATCTATGACACGCTCTGCAAGAGCCGGCTGGGCGAGAACCCGACCACGCTCATGCTGCTGCTGTTCGTGCTGCTGGTGGCGATGGCCTGGGGCTATGATCAGGTGTTCACCGGGCGGGCCGCGCTGCTGCACCTCGGCGCCTTCACCGCGACGATCATGACCGCGAACGTGGCGATGGTCATCATGCCGAACCAGCGCATCGTCGTGCGCGACCTCAAGGCGGGGCGGCGGCCGGACCCGAAATACGGCAAGATCGCCAAGCTGCGCTCGACCCACAACAACTACCTGACGCTGCCGGTCGTGTTCCTGATGCTCTCGAACCACTACCCGCTGGCATTTGCGAGCCGCTACAACTGGCTGATCGCGGCGCTGGTGTTCCTGATGGGCGTCACCATCCGGCATTTCTTCAACACCAAGCACGCCCGCAAGCCGTGGCCGTGGTGGACCTGGGGGGTGACGGCGCTGCTGTTCGCGGCGGCCGTGTGGCTCTCGACGCTCGGCACCCAGCGGCTGCCGGACGAAGAGCGGCTGACCACCGCGCAGGCGCGGCTGATCGATGACCCGCATTTCGACGACGTGCGCAACATCGTGCTGGGCCGCTGCTCGATGTGCCACGCCGAGACGCCCGGCTGGCCCGGCATCGCCACCGCGCCGCGGCGCATCGTGCTCGAGACCGATGCCCAGATCGCCCGGACGGCGCGGGACATCCTGACGCAGGCCGGGCTGACCGACGCCATGCCGCCCGCCAACGTAAGCTTCATGGAGCCCGCCGAGCGTGCCGTGATCCGCGCCTGGATCGACAGCGCCGGGCGGGGGTGAGGCGCCGGGCGCGCGGCTGGGCCTCGGCCCGGCGCGCGCCGGACCGGGGGCCGACGCGCCGTGCGTCCAGCCCCGCCCGCGGCCCTCCGCTCAGATCAGAAAGAAGCTGTCGCGGAACTCGTCCAGCGTGACCCCGGTCACGATCAGGTCGTTCGCGCCGGCCCCGTCCACCATGATGCCGTTGCCCCACACGCGGCAGGCGGCGAGCACCTCGGCGCGGCTGGCCAAGCCCAGCGCGTCGGCGTCGAGCGCCACGCGATCGACCCCGTGCTGAAAATCCAGCACCACGTCGCGCCCGCCGGTGAAGACGAAGCGGTCGGCCCCGGCCCCGCCGGTCAGCCGGTCGTCGCCCGCCCCGCCCGCCAGCGTGTCGTTGCCGCCGTTGCCCCAGAGCGTGTCGTTGCCCGCAAGCCCGTCGAGCCGGTTGGCGCCGCCGTTCCCGGCCAGCCGGTTGGCGCCCGAATTGCCGGTCCCGGCAAGGTTCGCGGTCCCCTCGAGCGTCAGGTTCTCGAGATGCGCGCCGAGCGTCCAGCTGACCGTGCTGCGCACGCTGTCGGTGCCGCCGCCGGCGAGTTCCACCACCGTGTCCCCTTGCGTGACCACATAGCTGTCGTTGCCGCCCAGCCCGACCAGCCGGTCGCGCCCGAGCCCGCCGTTCAGCACGTTGGCGCCGTCCGTGCCGGTCAGCACGTTGTCGAGCGCGTTGCCGACGCCCCAGGCGGCCGCGCCGGTCAGGCTCAGCCGCTCGATCCCGTCGCCGAGGCGATAGCCGGTGGCGGCGAAGACGTGGTCGGTGCCGGCGCCCGGTGCCTCGATCACCACGTCGCGGCTGTCGTCCACGATGTAGCGGTCGTTGCCGGCGCCGCCCTCCATCCGGTCGACGCCGGCGCCGCCGATCAGCAGGTCGTCGCCGCCGTTGCCCAGCAGCGTGTCCGCCCCGGTCAGCCCTATCAGCGTGTCGTTCCCGCCGCTGCCCGAGATCCGGTCGGCGCCGCGCAGCACGTCGCGCAGGATCCCCTCGATGTCGCCCTGGTCCATCATCTGGACGAAGCGGTAGGCGTCGAGGTTCAGCCCCGTCGCGGTATAGGAGATCGCGCCGCCGACCGTCTGCGTCACGCTGGTCAGCTGGCCGTAGACGCCATAGGCGTCGAAGGTGAAATGCCCGCCGTAGCGGGTCACGACCTGCCCGGCGGTGATGGTGATGTGGGTGCTGCCGTACGAGGTCAGCGCTCCGTAGGAGATGCCGAGGTTGCTCATGTCCGCGGCCATGCGGATGTCGATGTTCGCCATGTGCGAGGGTACCTTTTAAGAACGCGCCGGGCGGCGCCGCGGGACCAGCGTTAGCACGCCGCCGTCACCGATCAAGCGCGCCCGTTGCCCGCTGCGTCACCGCGCCACGGGCCAGGCGCCGCGGCGGTCAGGCCACCGCCCCCTTCAGCGCCTTCACGGCGAAATCCACGAAGAGCCGCACCTTGGGGTCGAGGAACTCGCGGTGCGGGGTCAGCACCCCGAACTCGACCGGCAGCGGCGGGGTCTCGGGCAGCAGCTCGACCAGCCGCCCGGCGGCGAGGTCGTCCGCCACCTCGTAGCGCGGTCGGTTGGCGATGCCCGCCCCGGCCAGCGCCCAGTCGGTCAGCACCGAGCCGTCGTCGGTGTCGAACCCGCCCGCCACCATCAGCTTCACCGGCCCCGCCGGGGTGTCGAGCACCCAATAGTACTCGGGCGAGCGCGGAAAGCGCAGCAAGAGGCAGGTGTGGGCCTTGAGATCCTCGGGCGCCGTGGGCGTGCCGCGGGCGGCGAGATAGGCGGGGGCGGCCACCAGCACCCGCGGGCAGGGGCCGATCTTGCGGCGGATCAGGGCGGATTCCTCGGGGTGGCCGAGGTAGAAGGCGACGTCGATCCCCTCTTCGACCATGTTCACGGCGCGGTCCGAGAGGCGCAGGCGGACCTGCACCTCGGGGTTCTCGGCCACGAAGCGCGGCACCAGCGGCGCGACCAGCCGCCGCCCCGCCACCAGCGGCGCCACCACCCGCACGATGCCCTGCGGGGTGCCCGAGGCGGTGGCGACCGCGGCCTCGGCCTCGTCGAGCGTCGCGAGCACCCGGCGGGCGTTGTCGTAGAGCACGCGGCCGATCTCGGTCGGGGTCAGGGTGCGCGTGGTGCGGTTCAGCAGCCGCACCCCGAAGCGTTCCTCGAGGTCGCGGATGCGGGCCGAGGACGCCGCCGGCGACAGCCGCATGTCGCGCCCGCCCGCGGTGATCGAGCCGCGCTCGACCACGCGGACGAACACGCGCAGGCTCTCGAGGTAGGACATGGGGGCCTTTCTTTCGCCGGGGCGTAAACTGTTCACGCACGGACGGGGTTTCTGCAAGGGCGGGCTTGCCCCAGAATGGCCGCGGCAGCAGCATGGACCGATCATGGGCGACCCGATCCGCTTTCTTCTCAACGACACCGAGATCAGCCTGACCGAGGCGGCCCCGGGTGACACGCTTCTCGACTTCGTGCGGCTCGGGCGGCGGCTCACCGGCACCAAGGAGGGCTGCGCCGAGGGCGACTGCGGCGCCTGCACGGTGCTGGTCGGGCGGCTGACCGAGGGCGGGCTGGTCTATGAGCCGGTCAACGCCTGCATCCGCTTCCTCGCCGCGTGCCACCGCTGCCACATCGTCACCGTCGAGCACCTGAAGGGCGCGGACGGCGGCCTGCATCCGGTGCAGGCGGCGATGGTCGAACATCACGGCAGCCAGTGCGGGTTCTGCACCCCGGGCTTCGTGATGGCGCTTTACGGGCTGTGGATGACCAACCCCGACCCTTCGGTGGTCGAGATCGAGACTGCGCTGCAAGGCAACCTCTGCCGCTGCACGGGCTACGCGCCGATCGTGCGGGCGGCGCAGGCGGCGGGCCGCGCGGGGGGCCAGTTGCAGGACGCGCTGGCGGTCGAGCGCGCCGAGGTCGCGGCGCGGCTGGCGGCGATCCCGCCGGGGGCCGAGGTCCAGCGCGGCGAGGCCCGCGCGGTGGTGCCCGCCGACACCGACGCGCTGGCGGCCGAACTTGCCGCCCACCCCGAGGCGACGCTCGTCTCGGGCGCGACCGACGTGGGGCTGTGGGTGACGAAGCTCATGCGCCCGATCGAGCCCGGCATCTTCATCGGCCATCTGATGAAGGGGATCGAGGAAACCGACGCCGACCTGCGCATCGGCGCGGGCGTGACCTATTCCGAGTTCGCCCCGGTGGTGCGGGCGCATTTCCCCGAGGTCGAGGATTACCTCCTGCGGATCGGCGGCTGGCAGATCCGCAACGCGGGCACCGTCGGCGGCAACATCGCCAACGGCTCGCCCATCGGCGAGATGCCGCCGCTGCTGATCGCGCTCGGCGCGCGGATCGTGCTGCGCCACGGCGACGCGCGGCGCGAGATGGCGCTCGAGGATTACTTCATCGACTACGGGCGTCAGGACCGCCGGCCGGGCGAGTTTCTGGAAACCATCATCATCCCGCGCAAGGGGGATGCGATCATCGCCGCCTACAAGCTGTCGAAGCGGGTGGCGGCGGACATTTCGGCGGTGGCGGCGGGCTTCCGCCTCACCGTCGCGGGCGGACGGATCACCGGCGCCCGGGTCGCCTTCGGCGGCATGGCGGGCATCCCCAAGCGGGCGCGGGCGGCCGAGGCGGCGCTGACCGGCGCGCCCTTCGCCGCCGAAAGCTTCGAGGCGGCGGCCGCGGCGGTGGCGGGCGATTTCACCCCGCTCAGCGATTTCCGCGCCTCGGTCGCCTATCGGCAGGCGGTGGCGGCCAATTTCTTCCGGCGGTTCTGGCTCGAGCAGGCGGGGATCGCGGTTCCGGTGCGGCTCGAGCGCGCGGTGGCGGAGGCAGGATGATGGACCAGCGCACCCCTTATGCCGAGGTCGCGGCCAGCCGCGACGTGCCGCACGAATCCGCCACGCTGCACGTCACCGGGCGGGCCGACTATACCGACGACCTGCCGATCCCCGAGGGCGCGCTGCATGCGGCCTTGGGCCTCGCCACCGTGGCGCACGGGACGATCCGGCGCATGGACCTCGACGCGGTGCGGGCCGCGCCGGGGGTGGTGGGGGTGCTGACCGCCGCCGACATCCCGGGGCGCAACGACGTGAGCCCGATCGGCCGCGGCGACGACCCGATCCTCGCCGAGGGCCGGGTGATGTTCCACGGCCAGCCGGTCTTCGCGGTGATCGCCGAGACGCGCGAGGCCGCGCGCCGGGCCGCGACGCTGGCCGAGATCGACTATGACGACGCGCCCTTCGTCCTCGACCCGGTGCAGGCGCTGGCCGCTGGCGGCGCACTCGCGGTCGAGGGGATGACGCTCAGGATCGGCGAGGCCGAGGCGGCGCTGGCCGCCGCGCCGCGCCACGCCGAGGGGCGGTTCGTGATCGGCGGGCAGGACCATTTCTACCTCGAGGGGCAGATCGCGCTCGCGATCCCCGGCGAGGGCGACGAGATGACCGTGTTCACCTCGACCCAGCACCCGACCGAGGTGCAGCACATGGTGGCGCACGCGCTGGACGTCGCGGCCCACGCGGTGGTCGTCAACGTGCGACGGATGGGCGGCGGGTTCGGCGGCAAGGAAACGCAGATGAACCTGTTCTGCTGCATCGCCGCCATCGCCGCGCGGCGCTGGGGGCGGGCGGTCAAGCTGCGCCCCGACCGCGACGAGGACATGATCGCCACCGGCAAGCGCCACGACTTCGTCGTCGACTACCGCGTGGGCTTCGACGACGCGGGCCGCATCCTTGGCGTCGAGGGCGACTGGTACGCGCGCTGCGGGTTCTCGGCGGACCTGTCGCAGGCGGTGACCGACCGGGCGCTGTTTCACGCCGACAACGCCTATCGCTACCCGGCGGCGCGGCTGACCTCGCATCCCCTGCGCACCAACACGGTATCGAACACCGCCTTCCGCGGCTTCGGCGGCCCGCAGGGGGTGATCGTCGCCGAGCGGATCATCGAGGACATCGCCTATGCCACCGGGCAGGACACGCTCGCCGTGCGCAAGGTGAACCTCTACCGGAACGGCGACCTGACCCCCTATCACCAGGAGGTCGAGGACCAGATCCTGCCGCGCATCTTCGCCGAGCTCGAGGCGTCCTGCGACTATGACGCCCGCCGGCAGGGGGTGCTGGACTTCAATGCCCGCGCCGAGGCCGCCGGCAGCCCGATCCGGCGCGGCATCGCGCTGACGCCGGTGAAGTTCGGGATCAGCTTCACCGCCACGCATTTCAACCAGGCGGGGGCGCTGGTGCACCTCTATGCGGACGGCTCGATCCAGCTCAATCACGGCGGGACCGAGATGGGCCAGGGGCTGCACACCAAGGTGGCGCAGGTCGTGGCCGAGGCGTTCGGCGTCGATCTGGCGCTGGTGCGGGTGACGAAGACGACGACCGAGAAGGTGCCGAACACCTCGGCCACGGCGGCGTCCTCGGGGACCGACCTCAACGGCATGGCGGCGCTGGACGCGGCCGGCAAGATCAAGCGGCGGCTGGCCGAGTTCCTGGGCCGCGCCAAGGGTGTCGCGCCCGAGGCGGTGCGGTTCGAGGGGGGCGAGGTCATCGCCGGGGACGAGCGGACGCCCTTCGCCGAGCTGGCGCAGATGGCCTATCTCGCCCGCGTGCCGCTGTCGGCGACGGGGTTCTATGCGACGCCGAAGATCCATTGGGACCGCAAGGCCGGGCGCGGGCGGCCGTTCTATTACTACGCGTATGGCGCGGCCTGCGCCGAGGTCGCGGTGGACACGCTGACCGGGGAATACGTGATCGAACGCGCCGACGTGCTGCATGACGTGGGCCGCTCGATCAACCCGGCGATCGACGTGGGCCAGGTCGAGGGCGCCTTCGTGCAGGGCACCGGCTGGCTGACGAGCGAGGAGCTGGTCTGGGACGACACCGGGCGGCTCAGGACGCACGCGCCCTCGACCTACAAGATCCCGCTCGCCTCGGACCGGCCCAAGGTCTTCAACGTGGCGCTGGCGGACTGGTCCGAGAACCGCGAGCCGACCGTGCGCCGGTCCAAGGCGGTGGGCGAGCCGCCGTTCATGCTGGGGATCTCGGTGTTCGAGGCCATTGGCCATGCGGTCGCCTCGGTCGCGGGCTACCGCGTGGCGCCGCGGCTGGATGCCCCGGCGACGCCCGAGCGGGTGCTGATGGCCGTGGCGCGGCTCAGGGGCGCGGCATGAGCAGCGGGGCGCGCAGGGGGACCGGTGCCGCGGGGGAGGCGGGCCGGAACGACGCGATCCGCGTGCGCGTGGCGGGCGTGCGCGGCTCGGCCCCGCGCGAGGTCGGGGCCGAGATGATCGTGACCGCCGATGCCGTCACCGGGTCGATCGGCGGCGGGGCGCTGGAATACATGGCGATGGACCGGGCGCGGGCGATGCTGGCGAAGGGCGAGCGCGCGGCCGCGATGGACGTGCCGCTCGGCCCCGAGATCGGCCAGTGCTGCGGCGGGCGGGTGGCGCTGAGCCTCGACCGCGCGCCCGCGACGGTGCCGCCCCCTGGGCCCGAGGTGCTGGTCTTCGGCGCGGGCCACGTCGGGCGGGCGCTCGCACGCGCCTTGACCCCCCTGCCCGTCCGGGTGCGGCTGATCGACAGCCGGGCCGAGGAACTCGCGCAGGCCGGCTGCGTCCCCCAGACCCTGACCGCTCTGCCCGAGGCCGAGGTGCGCCGCGCGGCCCCCGGCGCCGCCTTCGTCATCGTCACCCACGATCACGCACTGGATTTCCTGATCGCGGTCGAGGCGCTCGCGCGCGGGGATGCGGGCTATGTGGGCATGATCGGCAGCGCCTCGAAACGCGCGGCCTTCCTGCGCCATGCAGCGCGGGCCGGGGTGGAGGCGGGGCGGCTGACCTGTCCCATCGCCGCCCACGCCCCCCGCGACAAGCGCCCCGAGGTGATCGCGGCTTTTGCCGCGGCCGAGATCATGGCCGCGCTCATGACCCACGCGCGCGTGCCCGCATGAGCGACACGCTGATCCGCGGCCGGGTGCTCGGCTTCCACGCCGACCCCGAGGAGGTGGCCGACGCCCACCTCTACCTTGAGGACGGCGCGGTGCTGGTCCGCGACGGGCGCATCGCCGCTGTGGGCGACGGGGCGGCGCTGGCCCGCGCCCATCCGCAGGCGCGCGAGATCGATCACCGCCCGCACCTGATCCTGCCCGGCTTCATCGACCCGCATATCCACTTCCCGCAAGGACAGGTGGTGGCGAGCTACGCCGCAGCCCTGCTCGACTGGCTGAACGACCACACCTTCCCCGCCGAGGCGGCCTTTGCCGAC
Organism: Paracoccus panacisoli; assembly: GCF_042435015.1. NCBI lineage: Bacteria > Pseudomonadati > Pseudomonadota > Alphaproteobacteria > Rhodobacterales > Paracoccaceae > Paracoccus > Paracoccus panacisoli. The sequence goes on from NZ_JBHMQU010000059.1 coordinate 60,282, forward strand.
CCCGCCCATGCGGCGCGGATGGCCGTGGCTTTCCTCGACCTGCTGCTGGCGCACGGGACGACCACGGCCTGCGCCTTCGGCTCGGTCCATCCGGGGTCGATCGACGCGCTGTTCGCGGCCGCCGAGGCGCGGGGCATGGCGATGCTGGGCGGCAAGGTGATGATGGACCGCAACGCCGCGCCGGCGGTCCATGACACGGCGCAAGCCTCGTATGACGACAGCCGGGCGCTGATCACCCGCTGGGCCGGGCGCGGGCGGCTGACCTATGCGATCACGCCGCGCTTCGCGATCACCTCGACCCCCGAACAACTCGCCGCGGCGGGCGCGCTGGCGGCCGAGTTTCCCGAGCTGCCGATCCAGACCCATCTGAGCGAGAACCGGGCCGAGATCGACTATACGCTGAGCCTCTACCCCGAGGCGCGCGACTACCTCGACATCTACGACCGCTTCGGGCTTCTGGGGTCGCGCAGCCTGATGGGCCACGCCATCCACCTGACCCCGCGCGAGATCGCGCGGATGGCCGAAACCGGCACGCGGGCGATCCATTGCCCGACCTCGAACCTGTTCCTCGGCTCGGGGCTCTTCGACCGCACCGGCCTGCGGGCGGCGGGGATCGTGACCGGGGTAGCGACCGACATCGGCGGCGGCACCTCGTGGTCGATGCTCAGGACGCTGGACGAGGCCTACAAGGTCAGCCAGCTCCGCGGGGCGCGGCTGAACCCGCTGGCGGCGTTCCACTGGGCGACGCGCGGAAACGCGCTGGCGCTGGGGATGGCGGACCGGATCGGGACGCTGGCCGAGGGCTCGGACGCCGATCTGGTGGTGCTCGACGCCCGCGCGACGCCGGCCATGCGGCTGAGGGCCGAGCGGCTGCGGGGGCTCGAGGACGAGCTGTTCCTGCTGCAGACGCTGGGCGACGACCGGGCGGTGGTCGAGACCTATGTCGCCGGCCGCCCGGCCAAGTCCACCGCGGCCTGACCCCCGCTTCGGCCGGAACGGCGACGGCGGCGGCGCTTTGCCCGGCGCCGCCCGAAAATCGGGCAGAGCGCCGGGTTTACAAGCGGAATCCGGCAGCTAACGTAACGTCCATTCGCCACCTGCGCGCCCCGGACAGCCTGACGGGCGCCATCACCAAGGGATCCTTCATGAGCGCCGTCCTCACCGCCCCGCCCGCCGCCTCGTTCCGCGATTCGGTGGACCGGATGTTCACCGAGGCCGCCCAGCTCATGGACCTGCCCCCGGGGCTCGAGGAGAAGATCCGGGTCTGCAACTCGACCTATGTCGTCCGCTTCGGCGTCCGGCTGCGGGGCGAGATCCACACCTTCACCGGCTACCGCGCCGTCCACTCTGAGCATCAGGAGCCGGTCAAGGGCGGCATCCGCTATGCGCTCAACGTGGATCAGGACGAGGTCGAGGCGCTGGCCGCGCTGATGAGCTACAAATGCGCGCTGGTAGAGCTGCCGTTCGGCGGCTCGAAGGGCGGGCTGACCATCGACCCGCGCGCCTGGGACGAGGACGAGCTGGAAAAGATCACCCGCCGCTTCACCTATGAGCTGAGCCGGCGGCGGCTGATCTCGCCCGCGCAGAACGTCCCCGCCCCCGACATGGGCACCGGCGAGCGCGAGATGGCGTGGATGGCCGACGCCTACAAGCGGCTGCACCCCGAGGACATCGATGCGCGCGCCTGCGTCACCGGCAAGCCGATCAGCTTCGGCGGCATTGCCGGGCGGATCGAGGCGACCGGGCGCGGCGTGCAATACGCGCTGCGCGAGGTGTTCCGCACCCCCTCGGTCCTGACGCGCGCGGGGCTGTCGGGCACGCTCGACGGCAAGCGGATCGTGGTGCAGGGCCTGGGCAACGTGGGCTTCCACGCGGCGCAGTTCCTGTCCACCGAGGACGGGGCGCGGATCGTCGCGGTGGCCGAGCGCGACGGCGCGGTGATGAACCCCGCGGGGCTCAACATCCTCGAGCTGCAGGCGCACATGAAATCGACCGGCGGGGTCCGCGACTTCCCCGGCGCGACCTTCGAGCCCGACTCGGCCAAGGCGCTGGAGCTTGACTGCGACATCCTGATCCCCGCGGCGCTCGAAGGCGCGATCCACCGCGGCAACGCCGAGGGCATCCGCGCCCCCCTCATCGTCGAGGCCGCGAACGGCCCGATCACCGCCGAGGCCGACGCGATCCTGCGTGCCCGCGGCGTGGTCATCGTCCCCGACCTCTACGCCAACGCGGGCGGCGTCACGGTCAGCTATTTCGAGTGGGTCAAGAACCTCGGCCACATCAGCTTCGGCCGGATGGAGCGCCGGCAGGAGGAGGCCCGCCACCGCATCCTCGTCGAAGAGCTCGAGCGGCTGTCGGCGGACGAGGGGCTGGGCTGGACCCTTTCCGAGGGGTTCAAGCAGAAATACCTGCGCGGGGCCGACGAGCTTGAGCTGGTGCGCTCGGGGCTCGACGACACGATGCGGGGGGCGCTGCAGAACATGGTCGCGGTGCTTGAAAGCAACGACAAGGTGCCGGACCTGCGGACCGCAGGCTACATGGTGGCGATCTCGCGCATCGCCGCGAGCTACCGCGCGCTGGGGCTGTAGGTCCGCGATGGCGCTGGATGCGGGCGTGACGATCCGCGAGGCGGGGCCACCGGATGCCGGGGCGATCGCCGCGATCTACAACGACGCGGTGACGGGGACGACGGCGGTCTGGAACCTCACCCCCGTCGACGCCGCCAACCGCGCCGCGTGGATGGAGGCGCGGCAGGCGGCGGGCTATCCGGTGCTCGTGGCCACCGGCGTCGGGGGCGCGGTGCTGGGCTACGCGAGCTTCGGCGACTGGCGGGCCTTCGACGGCTACCGCTTCACCGTCGAGCATTCCGTCTATGTCCGGGCGGACGTGCGCGGCGGCGGCATCGGGGCGGCCCTGCTCACCGCCCTGATCGACCGGGCGCGGGCGCTGGGCAAGCACGTCATGGTGGCCGGGATCGCGGCCGAGAACACCGGCTCGATCCGGCTGCACGAGCGGATGGGGTTCCGCCAGACCGGGCACCTGCCGCAGGTCGGGGCCAAGTTCGGGCGCTGGCTCGACCTCGCGTTCCTGCAGCTTGAGCTTGACGACCGGCCGGCGCCCGGTCCCGACCCTGCGCCTGACGCGCCCTGACTGGCCCGAGCCTTGCACCGGCGCCGCGGGCGGCTTATCTGACAGGGAACTGCTCGTTGGGGCGCCCCGCGCGGGGCTGAGATGTGCCAGGCACAGCACCCATCGAACCTGATCCGGGTCATGCCGGCGAAGGGAACGGGCCACGCCGCAGACCTCTCTGCGGTCCATTCCCCCGCACCGGACGACCCCACCTTGGGGGGACGACATGGCGATTGCGCTGACCATCGCGGGGTCGGACAGCGGCGGCGGGGCCGGCATTCAGGCTGACCTAAAAACCTTTTCCGCGCTGGGCGTCTATGGGGCGAGCGCCCTGACCGCGGTCACCGCCCAGAACACCCGCGCGGTGACGCGGATCGAGGGTGTGTCGCCGGCAATGATCCGGGCGCAGATCGCGGCGGTGCTGGACGACCTCGACGTGGCCGCGGTCAAGATCGGGATGCTCGGCACCGCCGAGGCGACCGAGGCGGTGGCCGACGCGCTCGCCGGCTGCGCCGCGCCCATCGTCCTCGACCCGGTGATGATCGCCAAGTCCGGCGACCGGCTGATCGACGCGCCGGCCATCGCGGCGATGGTCACCCGGCTGCTGCCGATGGCAACGGTGCTGACCCCGAACCTGCCCGAGGCGGCGCGGCTTCTGGACCGGATGGTGGCGCAGGATGCGACCGAAACCGCCGCCCAGGGCGAGGCGCTGCGCGCGATGGGACCGGCGTGGGTGCTGATGAAGGGCGGCCACGCCGAGGGCGACACCCTGACCGACCAGCTCACCGGCCCCGAACCCCGGCGCTTCGCCGCCTCCCGGATCGCCACCCGCAACACCCACGGCACCGGCTGCACGCTCAGCGCCGCCATCGCGGCGGGCTTGGCCCAGGGGCTGAGCGTGCCCGAGGCGGTCGCCCGCGCCCACGGCTGGCTGCACCAGGCCATCGTCGCGGCCGACCGGCTGCGCGTCGGCTCGGGGCACGGGCCGGTGCATCACTTCCACGCCTGGTGGCCCGCATGAGCCGCGCGACGATCCTCGGCGCCGGTGTCATGGGCCTTTGCGTTGCGACCGAGCTGGCCCGGCGCGGCCATGCGGTGACGCTGGTGGACCCCGCGTCCGGCCCCGGCGGGCACGGCTGCTCGTGGTGGGCGGGCGGGATGCTCGCCCCCTTCTGCGAGTTCGAGAACGCCGAAGAGCCGGTCCTGCGCCACGGCCAGGCCGCCCTCGACTGGTGGGAGGCGAACGCCGGCGGCGTCACCCGCGCCGGCACGCTGGTGGTGGCGCTGGGGCGCGACCGGCGCGAGCTGGACCGCTTCGCCCGCCGGACCCAGGCCTTCGACCTGCTCGACCCCGGCGCGATCGGCGCGCTCGAGCCCGACCTCGCAGGGCGGTTCGAGCGGGCGCTGTTCTTCTCGGGCGAGGCGCATCTGGACCCGCGGGCGGCGCTGGCGGCGCTGGTCGCGGGGCTCGCGGCGCAGGGCATCACCGTCCAGCCGACGCGGCCCGCCGATCCGGGGCAGATCATCGACTGCCGGGGGCTCGCCGCGCGTGACATGCTGCCCGACCTGCGCGGGGTGCGGGGCGAGATGCTGGTGCTGCGCTGCCCCGAGATCAGCCTTGCCCGGCCCGTGCGGCTTCTTCACCCGCGGGTTCCGATCTACCTCGTGCCGCGCGGCGACGGGGTGTTCATGATCGGCGCCACGATGATCGAGAGCGACCGCCGCGGCGTCGTCACCGCCCGCTCGGTGCTCGAGCTGGTGAGCGCGGCCTTTGCGCTCCACCCGGCGTTCGGCGAGGCCGAGATCCTCGAGCTGGGGGCCGATGCGCGCCCGGCCTTCCCCGACAATCTGCCCCGGATCGGGCGGGCCACCCACCCTGACGGGGGCGAGAGGCTCTACGCCAACGGCCTCTACCGGCACGGCTACCTGCTGGCGCCCGCGGTCGCGGTGCAGCTGGCCGACCATTTCGAGACGGGCGCACAACCGGAGTTCTGGCATGAAACTGACGATCAACGGTGAGCCGCGCGACATCGACGCCGCGACCGTGGCCGAGGCGCTCGCCGCCGAGGGGCTGGCCGAGGCGCGGGTGGCCACCGCGCTGAACGGCGCCTTCGTGCCCGCCGGCGCGCGGGCGGAGACGGCGCTGTCGCCCGGCGACGCGCTGGAAATCGTCGCGCCGATGCAGGGTGGCTGAGATGGCGGTTTTCTATGGCACCGAGGTCGCCTCGCCGCTGATGCTGGGGACCGCGCAATACCCCTCGCCCGCGATCCTCGCCGAGGCGTTCCGCGCCTCGGGCGCCGGGGTCGCCACGGTCAGCCTGCGGCGCGAGGCGGGCGCGGGGCAGGATTTCCTGCGCCTGGTCGAGGGGCTGGGGGTGCGTCTGCTGCCCAACACCGCCGGCTGCCACACCGCGCGCGAGGCGATCACCACCGCGCAGATGGCGCGCGAACTCCTGGGCACCGACTGGATCAAGCTCGAGGTGATCGGGCACAGCGACCTGCTGTCGCCCGACGTGTTCGGGCTGGTCGAGGCGGCCCGCGCGCTCAGCGCCGAGGGGTTCAAGGTGTTTCCCTATTGCACCGAGGATCTGTCGGTCTGCGAGCGGCTGCTCGCCGCGGGCTGCGAGGTGCTGATGCCCTGGGGGGCGCCGATCGGCTCGGGCCTCGGGCTGGCGAACCCGCACGGGCTCAGGGCGCTGCGCGCGGCCTTCCCCGAGGTGCCGCTGGTGGTGGACGCGGGGATCGGCCTGCCGAGCCACGCGGCGGCGGCGATGGAGCTGGGGTTCGATGCGATCCTCTTGAACACCGCCGTGGCCCGTGCGGGCGACCCGGTGGCGATGGCCCGCGCCATGGCGCAGGCGGCCGAGGCCGGGCGCGCCGCCCACCGCGCCGACCCCATCGAGCCGCGCGACATGGCCACCCCCTCGACCCCGGTGATCGGCAAGGCGTTCCTCGCATGACCGCGCACCCCGCCCCCCTCTTTTGCCCTTTCTTTCCTGCGGAAATATCCCGCGGGGGTGCGGGGGCGCGAAGCCCCCGCTGCGGCGGCGACGAAAGGACCAGACCGTGACCCTGCCCCGGTTCTACCCGATCTTCGACAGCGCCGACTGGGTGGCGCGCGGGCTGGACAGCGGCGCGCGGCTGATCCAGCTGCGGATCAAGGACGCGGACGAGGCGGCGTTGCGCGCCGAGATCGCCCGCGCCCGCGACATGGCCCGCGCCAGGGGCGCGCTGCTGGTCGTCAATGATCACTGGCGCCTCGCCATCGACCTCGGCTGCGATTGGCTGCATCTGGGGCAAGAGGATCTGGACGACGCCGACCTGCCCGCGATCCGCCGCGCCGGGCTGCGGCTCGGCGTCTCGACCCATGACGAGGCCGAGCTGGACCGGGCGCTTTCCGCCCGGCCCGACTACGTCGCGCTGGGGCCGGTCTGGCCCACGATCCTCAAGGCGATGAAATGGGCGCCGCAGGGGCTCGCGCGGGTGACCGCGTGGAAGGCCCGCACGGGCGACGTGCCGCTGGTGGCGATCGGCGGGCTGACGCCCGAGCGCGGCCGCGCGGCGCTGGCGGCCGGGGCGGACGTGGTCTCGGCGGTGACCGACATCACGCTGAACCCCGACCCCGAGGCGCGGATGCGCGAATGGCTGAACGCGACCGGCGAGGGCGCGTCCGGCGCCGATGGGTATTCGGACCAGACAGACAGCGGAGGAGACGCCGGCCGATGAGCGACCGCCACGCCCGCCAGATCGTTTTGCCCGAGGTCGGCGCCGCCGGCCAGGCGCGCATCGCCCGTGCGCATGTGCTGATCGTCGGCGCAGGCGGGCTCGGCTCGCCCGCGATCATGGCGCTGGCCGGGGCCGGGATCGGGTCGATGACCATCCTCGACCCGGACGTGGTCGAGACCGGCAACCTGCACCGCCAGCCGATCCACGCTGGCCGCGTCGGCTGGGGCAAGGCGCAGTCCGCGGCGGCCTTTGTCGCCGCCCTCGACGATGCGGTCGGCGTCAACGCGCGGGCCGAGCGGCTGACCCCCGCCAATGCGCCGGCGCTGGTGGGCGAGGCGCAGGTGGTGCTCGACTGCGCCGACAGCTTCGCGGTGAGCTATATCCTCTCGGACGCCTGCGCGGCGGCGGGGGTGCCGCTGATCTCGGCCTCGGCGCTGGGGATGGGCGGCTATGTCGGCGGGTTCTGCGGCGAGGCGCCCTCGCTGCGCGCCGTGTTCCCCGACCTGCCCGAGCGGGCGGCGACCTGCGCCTCGGCCGGGGTGCTGGGGCCGGTGGTGGCGATGCTCGGCGCGGCGCAGGCGCAGATGGCGCTGGCGGTGATCCTCGGGCTCGCGCCCTCGCCGCTGGGGCAGCTCGTCACGCTGGGGCCGGGGCTGCGCTTCGGCGGGTTCCGCTTCGACGGCGCGCCGGAAGCGGCGGACCCGCTGCGCTTCATCGACGCGACTGACCTCGGGCCCGCGGATTTCGTCGTCGACCTGCGCGGACCGGACGAGGCGCCCGTCCCCGTCTCGCCCGACGCCCTGCGCGGCACGGCCGACGCGCCCCCCCTGCCGCCCGAGACCCACGCCGGCCGCACCGTCTATGCCTGCCGTTCGGGCCTCAGGGCCTGGCGCGCCGCCCGCGCCGCCGCCGCCCTGCGGCCCGGGCTGCCCATCGTCCTCATCGCAACCGGAGACCCTGGATGACCCTGACCCGCACCCTCGCCGCCGCCGCCTTCGCGCTGCTGGCCCAGCCGGCGCTGGCCGCCGACAAGATGACGCTGATGCTGGACTGGTTCATCAACCCCGACCACGCGCCGATCATCCTCGCCCAGGACAAGGGCTTTTTCGCCGACGCCGGGCTCGAGGTCGAGATCGTGGCCCCCGCCGACCCCGCCGACCCGCCCAAGCTGGTCGCCGCCGGCCGCGCCGATCTGGCGGTGAGCTATCAGCCGCAGCTGCACCTGCAGGTCCACGAGGGGCTGCCGCTGGTGCGCGTCGGCACGCTGGTCGGCACGCCGCTCAACTGCCTGATGGTGCGCGAGGACGGGCCCGTGAAGACGCTCGCCGACCTCAAGGGCCGCAAGATCGGCTATTCGGTCTCGGGCGTCGAGCAGGCGGTGGTCGCGGCGCTGCTCAAGACCGCGGGGCTGACGATGGACGACGTCGAGATGGTCAACGTGAACTGGTCGCTCACCCCGGCGCTGATGTCGGGGCAGGTGGACGCCACCATCGGCGCCTATCGCAACTTCGAGCTGACGCAGATGCGGATCGCGGGCGGCACCGGCAAGTGCTTCTTCGTCGAGGAGAACGGCCTGCCCGCCTATGACGAGCTGATCTTCGTCGCCAACCGCGACAAGCTGGACCGCGCGCGGGTGAACCGCTTCCTCGGCGCCGTCGAGCGGGCGACGCAGTTCATGCTGAACCACCCCGACGAGGCGCGCGAGGTCTTTGCCGCCCACGCCCCCGACCTCAAGGACGAGCTGAATACCAAAGCCTGGGACGACACCTTCGGCCGCTTCGCCATCTCGCCCGCGGCACTCGACCACGGCCGCTACGCCCGGTTCGAGGCGTTCCTGCACGAGGCGGGGCTCGTCCCCGAGGTGCTGCCGGTCGACCGGCTGGCCGTCGACCCGGGGGCCGCGGAATGAGCGCCCTGCCCGAGGCCCCGGCCTATGGCCGCGCCTTCGCGGCGTGGCGCGGGGCCTGCGCCGCGGACTGGCACGCCTATACCCACCACCCCTTCGTCGAGGGGATGCGCGACGGCACCCTGCCGCGGGCGGCGTTCCTGACCTATCTCGCGCAGGACTACCGCTTCCTGATCCATTTCAGCCGCGCCTGGGCGCTGGGGGTGGTCAAGGCCGGCACGCTCGAGGAGATGCGCGCCTGCTCGGCCACCGTCCACGCGCTGGTCGATGGCGAGATGGCGCTGCACGTCGGCATCTGTGCCGCGGCCGGGATCGACGCCGCCGCGCTCGAGGCGACGGTCGAGGCGCCCGAGAACCTCGCCTATACGCGCTACGTGCTCGAGGCGGGGTATTCGGGCGACTTCCTCGACCTGCTCGCGGCGCTTGCGCCCTGCGTGCTGGGCTATGGCGAGATCGGGCTGCGGCTCGCCGCGACGGCCGCGCCCGACACGCCCTATCGGCACTGGATCGAGACCTACGCCGGCGACGACTATCAGCAGACCTGCCGCGAGGTGGGGGCGCTGCTCGATGCCGCGCTGGCGCGGCGGCTGGGCGCGGCGCCCGAGGCGCTGCCGCGCTGGGGCGAACTCGCCGACCGTTTCGCCACCGCCACACGGCTCGAGGTGGCGTTCTGGGGGCTGGGCCGGGCATGATGACGGCGGCCGGAGCCTCCGGCGGGGATATTTCGGTCAAGAAGAAGTCTGACGCCCGCGTGTCGGGGGAGGTGCGGGGGCTGTTCGCGCCGCTGACGCTCGATCTGGCGCCGGGGCGGGTGACGTGCCTGCTGGGCGCCTCGGGGGTGGGCAAGTCCACGCTCTTGCGGCTGCTGGCCGGGCTGCCCACCGGCGTCGAGTTCCGGGGCACGGTCGAGACTGCGCCGGCGGCGCTGATGGGGCAGGATGCGGGGCTGTTCCCGTGGCTGACCCTGCGCGAGAACGTGGGCCTCGGGGCGCGGCTCAGGGGTGAGCGGGCGGACCCCGCCCGGATCGCGGCGCTGATCGCCGCCGTGGGGCTCGCGGGGTTCGAGGCGCGGCTGCCCGCCAACCTCTCGGGCGGGCAGCGGCAGCGTGTGGCGCTGGCCCGGACGCTGGCCGAGGACCGGCCGCTGGTGCTGCTCGACGAGCCGTTCTCGGCGCTGGACGCGCGGCTGCGGCTCGACATCGGGGCGATGGCGGTGCGGCTGCTCGCGGGCCGCACGGTGCTGATCGTGACCCACGACCCGGCCGAGGCGGCCCGGCTGGGCGACCGCATCCTCGTGCTGACGCCCGCCGGCCTGACCGGGCACCCCGCGCCCGAGGGGCCGGTGCCGCGCCCCCACGATGCGCCCGGGGTGCTGGCCGCGCAGGCGGCGCTGACCGACCGGCTGATCGCATGAGGGCGCTGGCGGGCATCGGGGTGGCGCTGCTGCTCTGGCAGGCGGCGGTCTGGCTGACCGGGCTGCCGCCCTATCTGCTGCCCGGCCCCGCGCGGGTCGCCGAGGCGCTGTGGGCCGGGCGCGCCGAGTTGTGGACCGCCGCCGGCTACACCGCCCGCGCGACGCTCGCGGGGCTCGCGCTCGGCACCGCGATCGGGGTCGCGGTGGCGCTGGCGATGGCGGCGTGGCGGCCGGTGGGGCGGGCGCTCTCGCCGGTGCTGATCGTGAGCCAGGTGATCCCGGTCTTCGCGCTGGCCCCGATCCTGACCCTGTGGCTCGGCTTCGGGCTGGCCCCCAAGGTCGCCATTGTGGTGCTGATCGTGTTCGTCCCGGTGGCGCAGGCGCTCTATGACGGGCTGATGGCGCCGCCCGCCGCGCAGATGGACGTGGCCCGCGTGATGGGCGCCGGTCGCTTCGCGATGCTGCGCCACCTGCGGCTGCCGGCGGCGCTGCCGCGGCTCGCCTCGGGGCTGCGGCTGGGGGCGATCTACGCGCCGGTGGGCGCGGTGATCGGCGAGTGGGTGGGCGGCGCCCGCGGGCTCGGGGCGCTGATGATCCAGGCCAACGGGCGGATGAAGACCGACCTGATGTTCGCCGCGCTGATCGTGGTCGTGGCGCTGTCGCTGGTGCTTTACACCGTGATCGACCGCGGGTTGGCGCGGGCGCTGGCGCGGCGCGGGTTCTAGGCCCGTCCCAGCGCCGCGGCGATGAGCGCGGGGATCGCGTCGGTCGTGCCGATGGCGGCGGTCAGCGGGCCGCGGTCGCCCCATTCGGCGGGGATGTCGTCGGTGGTGTGGCTGCCGTTGGTGGCGAAGAACGGCAGGCAGACCGCCGGGCCGTCCGGCGCCACGTCGGCGAGATGCGGCGGCTCTTCCAGAAACACCGTCAGCACCTGCGCGAAGCCGGACGGCAGCGCCGCGGCAAAGGCGCGGGTGGCGTCGGCCGAGGCGCTCGACTTGGACGAGCCGTGGCCGACCACGACCAGCGTGGTCTCGGCCGGGTCCAGCCCGGCCGCCGCGGCGGCCGCGCGGGCGAGGTCGGCGCCGAGCGCCGGCAGCGCCGGGTCGAAGCCGAGCGGCGGCAGGACGGCGTAGCCCTCGACCCCCGCCGCGGTCAGGCGGCGCGGCATCTCGGAATTGACGAACCAGCCGCCGGCCATGAACAGCGGATAGATCGCCCGCACCCCCCTGAGCGCCGCGAGGCTGCGCGGGCAGGCGAGCGTCGCGCCCGCGACCGGGGCGCCGAGCCGTTCCGTCACCCGCGCGGCCAGCGCCTCGAGCTCGGGTTGCAGCACACCCGGGTTGCCGGGCTGGCCGTGGGCCACCACCGCGAACTCAGGGTCGGTCACCGCGGGCGCGTCGCAGGTGCAGCCGGCGCAGCGGGGCGGCAGCGCGGTCATGCCGCGTCCTCGCGGAAGGCTGCCGCGAAGGCCTCGGGCATCGGGAACTCGGCCAGCGCACGTTCGCGGGCCGCGGGGGACATCTTGCGGGCGGTCTTCTGGACGATCCGCAGCAGCTGGTCGGGGTCCTGCGTGGTGGCGAAATCGCCGAGGTAATGGCGGATGAAGGTGAAGCAGGCCACGTCCTCGAGCGCCTGCACCTCGGCGTCGCGCTTGATCCCCTCTTTCCGCAGCATCCGCCCGGCGGCCTCGACCTCGGGCTCGGGGTAGCCCGCGTCGCGCATCAGCCCCATGACCCGCTCGGCATGGCGGCGGCCCTGCTCGCGCCGCCAGGTCAGATAGCCCTCGCGCCCCTCGGGATAGTCCTGCCGCGGCAGCGTCCAGCGCTCGATGTGCTGGCCGCGGCAGGCGATGGCGAGCGGGTCGGACGCCTCGGGGTAGAGCAGCGCCTGCTCGGCGGTCATCCGCTGGCCGTAGAGCAGCTCGACCGGGGCGCCGTCCTCAAGCCGCGGGTCGGCGGCGTTGGCGGCGTCGATGGCGGCGAAGACCGCGGCGCGGCGGGGGGAGGGCGAGGTCATGGGCAGGTCCGGGTTGGGGTCGTCAGGCCCAAGGGATGCCACGGGCCCGGCCCGGGGTCCACCGCCCTGCCGCGCCCTGCCCTTGCCAACGCGCGTGCCGGCGCGGATACCCTGCGCCATGCTCGGTTTCGTCGCCCCCCGCCTGGTCCTGCTGTCGGTCCCCAAGACCGGCACCACGGCGCTCGAGGAGGCGCTGGCCCCCCATGCCCAGCTCGCGCTGCGCGGGCGGGCCGAGATCAAGCACCTGACGCTGGCGCAGTATCACGCCCGGATCGCGCCGATCCTGCGGGCCATTCCCGGCCCGCCCTTCCGCACCGTCGCGGTGATCCGCGAGCCGCAGTCGTGGCTCGACAGCTGGTATCGTTACCGCACCCGGCCGCAGCTTGCGGGGCGGCCGCGCTCGACCGCCGGGATCGGGTTCGACCAGTTCGTCGAGGAATACCTCGCCCCCGAGCCGCGCCCGGCCCGCGCGGCGCTCGGGCGGCAGTCGGGGTTCCTCGACCCCGGCAAGGGCGCGGGGGTGGACCTGCTCTTCCGCTACGAGGCGCTCGACGCGCTGGTGACGTTCCTTGAGGGGGCGCTGAAGACCCGGCTTGTCCTGCCGCGGCGCAATGTCTCGCCCCCCGGAGACACGGCGCTGCCGCCGGCGCTCGCCGCCCGGCTGCGGGCGGAACTGTCCGAGGATTACGCGCTGTGGGACGGCGCGCTGGTCGCGCCGCCAGCCCCGCCAGCCCCGTAAAGCGCCCGGGCCCGGTCCTCGAAGGCGCGGACGATGCGCGACATCGCCTCGCCGAAGACGACGCCGATCACCCGGCGCAGGATGGCGTTGCGGAACTCGAAATCGACGAAGAACCGCACCTCGCAGCCGCCCTCGGGGCGGTCGGTGAACTGCCAGCCGGAATGCAGGTGGCTGAACGGGCCGTCGAGATAGCGCGTGTCGATGCGCTTTTCGGCCGGAAACAGCGTGACCCGGCTGCCGAAGCGTTCGCGGAACACCTTGAAGCTGATGACGAGGTCGGCCTCGATGACCTCGGACCCGTCCGGCCCGGGGCTGCGCGAGCGGATGCGGGCGGCGCTGTTCCACGGCAGGAACTGCGGATAGCTTTCCACATCGGCCACGAGGTCATACATCTGCTGCGCCGACCACGGCAGGATTCGGGTTTCGGCGTGTTGCGGCACGGGCAGTCCTTCGCAGTCCGTCACGGGCGACGGCGGGGGCTGTCTAGCAGACCAGAAAGGCGGACGACAACATGATGTGGCTGCTCAGGGCGGTTCAGTGGGTCCGCAACCCGCCTTCGGGCGCGCAGGTGCGGGTGGTGGTGGCGATCGTGGCGGCAGTGATCCTGCTCGGCACGGTCGAGTGGATGGGCTGGTGGCCCGAGTGGGCCACGCTCGACGCCCGCAGCCACCGGATGCTGCGCCCCTGAGGCGGCTCAGCCGCCCAGCGGCACGCGGCGGATCAGGTGGAAGCGGCCCTCGGCGTCCTCGCCCATCAGCGCCAGCGCGGTCAGCGGATGCGGGTCGGGCAGCAGCGGGGCGAGGCAGGGCGCGAGGGTGTGCATCACCCGGGCGGCGGCCTCGGGCGACAGCGGACCGGTCAGCGTCATGTGATGGCGGAAACGGTCGAGCACCTGCGGATAGCCCCAGCGGTCGAGATATTCGCGCCCGGTCGCGTCCAGACTGGCCGGGTCGCGGCGGGCGATCTCGGCCGGCGAGAGGGGGGCGCGGAAGCGGTCGAGGTCGGTCACGACGCGCGCGGCGAGCGCCGTCAGCGCGGGGGGCTGCGGGTCGGGGATCAGCGCCACGAAGCGCGCCTCCCCCTCGCCCAGCGCGGCCAGCGTCAGGCGCGGCAGCGCGACGGGGCCGAGGGTGGCGCAGAGGGCGGCGAAGGCCTCGGCGAGCGCCGCCGGGGTGGTACCGTCGGCGAGGCGGAACGGTGCCTTGATCGTGGCGTGGAACCCGTAGCGGCGGGGGACAGCTGTAACCGCATCGCCTCCCGCGGGGGGCAGCGGGGCGCCCGCGATGGCATCCCAGCCGAGCCACGCCGCCCCGAACCGCGCCAACGGGTCAGGGCCGAGGTCGTAGATGGCGTAGCGTCGAAACTCCTGCATCAGCCTCCCCTCGCCGGCAGCCGATGGTCACTCCGTGTGAGCACATCCATCGTCAGCATAGGAAAAGGGGCGCCCCGCAGGACGCCCCCTCATGTCGATCTCCGGGCGATCAGCCGTGGCGACGGAAGAAGTCGTTCATCTTCTCGTCAACCTCGGTCTTGGTCCAGCCATACTTCTCCTGAAGCTTGCCGGCCATCTTGTCGCGGTTGCCCTCGATCTGGGTGATCTCGTCATCGGTGAGGTCGCCCCACTGCTCCTTCACCGAGCCTTTGAGCTGGTCCCACTTGCCCTGGATGATGTCCCAGTTCATGTCGCACACTCCATGTTGATGCGTCTGGGCTAACAACGTCGCGGGAGGAGGTTGGTTCCCGCCTCACGCCACCCGGTCGCGCGGAACGGCGCCGTCCCGCACGGCTGTCAGATTGGCCAGCGCGCGCAGCGCCATGTCGGTGCGGACGGCCTCGGCGGCGGTGCCGAGATGGGGCAGCAGCACCACGTCCTCGCGCCGGGTGAGCGCCGCGGGCACCTCGGGCTCGCGCTCATAGACGTCGAGCCCGGCGCCGCCTATCCGCCCCGCCTCGAGCGCCGCGATCAGCGCCGCTTCGTCCACCACGTCGCCGCGGGCGATGTTGATCAGGATCGCGCCGGGGCGCATCGCGGCCAGTTCGGGGGCGCCGATCAGGTGGTGGGTGGCCGCCCCGCCCGGCACGGCCGGCACGACGATGTCGGCGGCGCCCAGCAGCTCGGCCAGCGGCACCTGCCGCGCGGGGAAGGGCAGGCCCTCGACGGTCGAGCGGTTGTGAAACAGCACCTCCATCCCGAAGCCCGCGTGGCAGCGCCGGGCGATTGCCTGGCCGATGCGGCCCATGCCGACGATGCCGACGGTGCGCCCGGTGACGTGCATCCCCAGCATCTGCGTCGGGTGCCAGCCGGTCCAGCGGCCGGCGCGGACCAGCCGCTCGCCCTCGCCCGCGCGGCGCGCGGTCATCAGGATCAGCGTGAGGGCGAGGTCGGCGGTCGCCTCGGTCACCACGCCGGGGGTGTTGGTGACGATGACGCCGGCGGCGCGCGCGGCGTCCACGTCGATGTGGTTGTAGCCGGCGCCGAAGTTCGCCAGCACCCGGGCCCGCGGCGGGGCGGCGGCAAAGGCCGCGGCGGTGAAGCGGTCGCCCAGCGTCGGCATGATCGCGTCTTGGGCAGAGAGCGCCGCGGCGGCCTCGGCCTCGGTCAGCGGCACGGTCGAGTCGCGGAAGGTGGCGTCGAAGGCCTCGGCGATGGCGGCCTCGGCCGCGGGGGTCATGCGGCGGGTGACGAGCAGGCGCATCAGAACATCCGCCCGCCGTTCGGGACCGGCTGGCCGGGGCCGATCAGCACCACCTCGCCCTCGGCGTCGGGCAGGCCGAGGACCAGCACCTCGGACAGGAACTTGCCGATCTGCCGGGGCGGGAAGTTGACCACCCCCAGCACCTGCCGCCCGACCAGCCCGGCGGGGTCGTAGTGGCGGGTGATCTGGGCCGAGCTGCGCCGCTCGCCCACGCCTGGGCCGAAGTCCACCCACAGCTTGATCGCGGGCTTGCGGGCCTCGGGGAAGGGCTCGGCGCGCAGGATCGTCCCGACGCGGATGTCCACGCGGGCGAAATCCTCCCACGCGATCGGGGCGGCGGGGCCGGCGTCGGGCGCGCCGCTCATGCGCCGAGCTCGCGGCCGCGGGCGGCAGCGGCGGCAGTGGTGCGCCGCATCAGCGGCGGCAGGCCGTCGGCCGCGTCCATCAGATGCGCGAGGCCCGCGGCGGTGGTGCCGCCGGGCGAGGTCACCGCCTCGCGCAGCCGCGCCGGGTCCTCGTCCTCGGCCACGGCGAGCGCCCCAGCCCCGGCGACGGTCGCGCGGGCGAGTTCCAGCGCCAGCGCCGGCGGCAGCCCCTCGGCCGCACCGGCGGCGGCGAGCGCCTCGATCAGGTGGAAGACATAGGCGGGACCGGAGCCCGAGACGGCGGTGACGGCATCCATCTGCGCCTCGTCGTCCAGCCGCACGACCCGGCCCACGGCCGCCATCAGCGTCTCGGCCAGCGCCATCTCGGCCGCCCCGGCGCGGGCGTTGCCGACGATGGCGCTGATCCCCTGGCCGATGGCGGCAGGGGTGTTCGGCATGGCGCGCACGATGGCGGCGTCGGGGAAGGCCCGCTCATAGGCGGCCAGCGTCACGCCCGCGGCGACCGAGAGCACCAGCGTGTCCCCCTGCCCCGCCGCCGCGCGCTCGCTCAGCACCCCGCCCATCATCTGCGGCTTGACGGCCAGCACCAGCACCGCGGGGTCGTCGGGCAGCGGCCCCTCGGTCGCCACGCCGCGCTCGGCCAGCCACGCGGGCGCGTTCGGGTCGATCACCCGCACCGCCTCGGGCGCCAGCCCGCGCGCGAGCCAGCCCTTGAGCAGCGCGCCGCCCATCCGGCCGCAGCCGACGAGCACCAGCCCCCTGTCGTTGAGTTCCGCCAGTTCCATCCGCGCCCCCATCCTGTTGTGCCGGCAGGGAAGCGGATCGCGCCTTGGGTGTCCAGAGGCCGGGGGGCGGTTCATCGTGCAAGGAGAAACGCTTGGCACCCAAGCGCCCGGCGTTTACGCGCCGAGTCAGCCCCGCGCTCAGGCCCGGCCGTAGGCCTCGGCCAGCGCCACCTCCATCGCCGCCTGCGGCGTGGCGTCGCCCCAGCAGGCGAGCTGGAAGGCCGGGTAGAACCGCTCGCAGCCGTCCAGCGCGCTGCGGATCATGTGGTCGATCTGCTCGGGCGAGGCGACCATCTCGCCCGCCAGCACCAGCCCGTAGCGCCAGACCATCAGCCGCTGCGGCGCCCAGAAGGTGAAGCCGCCGTCCCACACCGCGTCGTTGGCGAGGTTCAGCACCTCGTAGAGCGCCCCGAGCCGCGCCTCGGGCGGGTCCATGTCGAAGCTGCAGACGAGGCGCAGCACCTCCTCGCGCGGGGACCAGGCGAGCGTCAGCGAATAGCTGCGCCACTGGCCCTCGACCGTCAGGGCGATCTGGTCGTCGGCCATGCGGTCGAAGTCCCACGCATGATGGGTGGCGACCGTCTCGGCGATGTCGATCGGGTGGATCTCCTCGCTGTGGATATACGTCTCCAGCTGCGCCATCTGCCTGTCCCTTGCCTCAGGTGGCGGGGTTTATCCCCAGCCCTTGGTTGCTGGCACCATACCGGGCGGTCTGGGGCCGGACTGCTACAAGATGTTGGTCAGGCCGAATCGCAGGATTTGTAAAGTGAATTCTGCATGACGGGCGCCCGCGCAGGCCCCGGTTTCGCCCGGCGGCGGTTGCATCGGCGGCCCGCGCTTGCCACATCCTTGGGCACGAGCAGTCAGGATGGCCAATGCAGCGCGTGACACTTCCCGAACGGCCCGGCTGGCGCGACCGCGCGGCCGAGCTGGGCTTCACCTTCGCGGACATGGGCGGCGAGCCCTACTGGGACGAGACGTCGGCCTATCGCCTGACCCTGCGCCAGGTCGAGGATGACATCGAGGACCCCGCCACCGCGCTGCACGCCATGTGCCGCGAGGCGGTGGCCCACGCCGTCACCTCGGAGGAGTGGCTCACCCGGCTCGCCATCCCGCGCCCGCACTGGGATTTCGTCGAGCGGTCCTGGGCGAACGGCGAGCCCGAGCTCTACGGCCGCTTCGACCTCGCCTATGACGGTCGGGGGCCGGCGAAGCTGCTGGAATACAACGCCGACACGCCGACCTCGCTTTACGAGAGCGCGTCGTTCCAGTGGCTCTGGTTCGAGGAGAGCCGCGACGCCGGCGTGCTCGCCCCGCAGAGCGACCAGTTCAACCGCATCCACGAGGCGCTGGTCGAACGCTGGGCCGAGATCTGCGCCCCGGGCGAGGACGTCCATTTCGCCGCCGACCGCGACAACCCCGAGGATTATGCGACCGTCGAGGCGCTGGCCTGGGCCGCGCGCGAGGCGGGGCTGGCGGCGCATTTCACCGCGCTGACCGGCATCGGCATCACCGACGAGGGGCAGCTTGCGGACGAGGACGACCGGGTGATCGGCACGCTCTTCAAGCTCTACCCGTGGGAGGACATGCTGCGCGACGACTTCGCCGCGCATCTGCAGCCTTCGCAGACCCGCTTCATCGAGCCGCCGTGGAAGGCGGTGCTGTCGAACAAGGCGCTGCTGCCGCTGCTCTGGCACCTGTTCCCCGGCCACCCGAACCTGCTGCCCGCGTTCATGGCCGAGGATGTCGAGGCCGCGCGGCGCGGCGCGCCCACCCCCTTCGCCGCCGCCATCGCCGAGGCCGAGCCGCAGCTGGCGCGCGGCTTCGTGTCCAAGCCGATCTTCTCGCGCGAGGGGTCCGGCGTTGTCATCACCGAGGCCGGGCGCGAGACCGGCCGCGCCCCCGACGACGCCTATTCGCACCACCCGCAGGTCGTGCAGGCGCTCGCGCCGCTGCCGGTCTTCGACGGGTTCCACCCGGTGCTCGGCGCGTGGATCGTGGGCGAGAGCTGCGCCGGCCTCGGCATCCGCGAGGACCGCGACCGGATCACTCACAACCTCTCGCGCTTCAAGCCGCACTTCATTCAAGGATGACGCCCATGCAAGTTCCGCCGTCCGCCCGCCCCTCGCCTGCCCCTGTCCCTACCGCGGACGCCACGCCGCGCCGGTCCAAGCGCTCGCGCCACGTGGCGCTCGTGCTCGCCGGGACGGCGGTGATGGCGCTGGCCGCCTGCGAGGATGACAAGGTGGATGCGCAGGCCTTCCCCGACGTGGAAAGCTGCATCGCCGCGGCCGAGCGTGACGGGCTGTGGTTCACCGCCGACGACTGCCGCACCCAGTTCGCCGCCGCCCAGAAGAAGCTCATCGAGACCGCGCCCCGCTACGAGTCGCGCGAGCTCTGCGAGCAGGAGCACGGCGCCGGCGCCTGCGGCCCTGACCCTGCGGCCGGCGGCCAGGCCGCGGGGGGCGAGGCGGCGGCCCAGCAGCAGCAGGGCGGCGGGTTCAGCTTCATACCGCTGCTGGTGGGCTACATGATGGGCTCGATGCTCAGCCGCGGCGGCGGGGTGTTCAGCCAGCCGATGGTGCGCACGCCGGGCGGGTTCTCGACCCCCTCGGGCAACCAGACCTTCGCCAGCAACAGCGGCGCGGGCAAGGTGCCGGCGACGACCTTCAACCGCGCGCCCTCGACGATCGGGAAGGCGCCGATGACCCGCGCGCAGGTCGCCCAGCGTGGCGGCTTCGGCGCCGCCGCCACGGCACGCACCCCGACCGGCGGCACGAGCACCCGCAGCGTCGGGGGCTGAGCGGGGGCCGCAGGGGGGCGCCCAGCGCGGCGGCTTCGGTGTCGCCGCCATTGCGCGGACCTCAACCGGCGGCACCGGCACTAGTAGCGTCGGGGCCTGAGCACAGGCCTCGGCCGCGGATCGGGAAGGCATCGGCCCGCTCACCCTGTCGGGCTTGGGGCGTCATGCCCCACGCTGGCATCGTGCCGCTCACCCCGGGGGGCTCGGGACGTCATATTCGAGGCTTTGAGCCTGATCCCCAATGCTCCGCTCGGCTCACCCACCCAAGGCGTTAGGCCATGCCCCCGGCGAGCTTCTGGCTCGTCAGCACGGCGGGCCGCCGCCCATCCGCCTGGCGGACCGCGGGGCCACACCCCCGTGGCCGTCAAGCCCGATGTCCGGCGGACCTCCGACCGCCCAGCCGGCGATCTTAAGAGCACGCACCCCTGCGGTCCTCGGGCCGCGCCCCCTGGTCTGCCTTTCGCGCACCCCGGCACGTGACCCCCAGCCCCGACCCCGCCCAAACCCTCACCGCCCCCCACACCCGTCCCGCGCCCGCACCACCCCCCCCCGGGTCTTGCACCCGCCGCGCCCGCGGCGCAGGGTCGCGGCGGCCCCCAAAGCGGGCTGCCTGTCGGAGAGCTGACCCATGACCCCGGACCGCCAGTCCGCCCGGATGCGCGAGATCTGCGCGCTCGCCCCCGTCGTCCCGGTTATCGTGATCCACGATGCCGCCCATGCCGCCCCGCTGGCGCGGGCGCTGGTCGCGGGCGGGCTGCCGGTGCTCGAGGTGACGCTGCGCACGCCGGCGGCGCTCGACGCGATCCGGGCCATGGCGCAGGTCGAGGGGGCGGTGGTCGGCGCGGGCACGGTGCTCAGCCCCGACGACATCCACCGCGCCCGCAGCGCCGGGGCGACCTTCGCCGTCTCGCCGGGGCTGACCGACACGCTGATCGCGCCCTGCGAAAGCTGCGCGCTGCCGCTGCTGCCGGGCGCAGCCACCGCCTCGGAAGCGATGCAAGCGCTCGAGGCGGGCTACCACATGCTCAAGTTCTTTCCCGCCGGTCCGGCGGGCGGGCCGGCCTATCTCAAGGCACTGGGCGGGCCACTGCCCGGCATCGCCTTCTGCCCGACGGGCGGGGTCTCGGCCGAGAATGCCCGCGACTATCTGTCGCTGCCGAACGTCGTCTGCGTCGGCGGCAGCTGGGTCGCGCCCGAGGCGATGATGCGGGCCGGCGACTGGGCCGGGATCGAGGCGCTGGCGCGGGCCGCGGCGGGGCTGGCGCGGTGACGGCCGAGGTCGCGGACACCCCCGCCAACCGCAGCCGCGCCTGGCGCAACGTCTGGGTGCTGATGGGCGCGCAGGCGCTGGTCGGGGCGCAGATGTCGATGGTGTTCATCACCGCCGGGCTGGCCGGCGCCATGATCGCGCCGAACCGCTGCCTCGCCACGCTGCCGGTGTCGATGGTGATGCTCGGCTCGGCGCTGTCGGCGCGGCCGCTGTCGGGCTTCATGGCCCGGCACGGGCGGCGCGCGGGCTTCACCATCGCCTGCACGATCGCCGCCGTGGGCGCGGCCATCGCGTTTGCCGGGCTCGAGACGGGGAGTTTCGTCGTCTTCACCCTCGGCTGCACGCTGATCGGCGTCTATATGTCGGCGCAGGGGTTCTATCGCTTCGCCGCCGCCGACGTGGCGCCCGCGGCGCTGCAACCGCGGATGATCTCGCTGGTGCAGGCCGGCGGCCTCGCCTCGGCGCTGATCGGGCCGCAGCTCGCCAAGGCCACCGCCGAGATGGGCGGCATCCCCTTCGCCATGACCTTCGCGGCCATCGTGGCGCTGAACATGGTCGGGCCGCTGATCTTCGCGCTGCTGCGCATCCCGGTCCTGCCCCGCCACGCGACGCAGGCCGCAGGCGGGCGCAGCCTCGGTGAGATGCTGCGCACGCCCGAGATCGCCGTGGCGATGATCTGCGCCATGGTCTCCTATGCGCTGATGAACCTGGTGATGACCTCGACTCCGCTGGCGATGGTCGGCTGCGGCTATCAGACGGCGGATGCGGCCAACGTCGTCTCGGTCCACATCGTCGCCATGTTCGCGCCGGCCTTCTTCACCGGGCATCTCATCACCCGCTTCGGGGCGCGGACCATCGTCGCGGTCGGGCTGCTGATCCTCGCCGCCGCCGGTGCGGTGGCGCTGACGGGGGTCGAGATCGACCGCTTCTACCTCGCGCTGGCGCTGCTGGGGCTTGGCTGGAACTTCGGCTTCATCGGCGCGACGGCGATGCTGACCGCGGCCCATACCCCGGCCGAGCGCGGGCGCATCCAGGGCGTCAACGACGCGGTGGTGTTCGGGGGCGTATTCCTCGCCTCGCTGTCGTCGGGCGGGCTGATGGGCTGCGCCGGCGGGACCGCCCAGGCCGGCTGGTCGGCCGTCAACATGGCGATGCTGCCGTTCCTCATCCTCGCCGGCGGGGCGCTGATCTGGCTGACGCTGCGCCCGCGCGAGACGCGGTGACGCCGGACCGGGGCGCTGCCCCGGACCCCGGGGTAGGTGCGAGACGCGGGGCGGGGGCGCTCAGCCCGTCGCGGCGTCGATGATGGCGCCCGCGGCCTCGATCGTCGCGTCAAGACGGGTGGCGAGCGCCTCGAGGCTGTCGGTGCCGGTCTCGCGCAGCAGGAACTCCTGCCCGCCGCGGCCGATCTGGTCCATGTCGAGCGGCCGGTCGGTGAGCAGCCGCCCCCCGGACTGAAGCGCCCAGAGGAACCGGCGCGCATCGCCGAGCGTGCGGGCGTCCGCGGCCGAGACGAGGCCCGCGCGCTGGCCCGCGCGCAGCTGGCCCACCGCGCCGCGGGCCGGGGCGGCGGTCCTGAGCGCGAGCGACTGGGCGAAGAGCTCGATGTCCTGCAGCCGGCCGCGGCCGACCTTCGCCTCCCACCGGCCGTCGGGCTGCTTGGCGGCAAAGACGCGCCGGCGCATGTCGGCAAGGTCTGGCACCACCGCGTCGCGGGTGCCGCGCGCGGCCAGCACCTCGACCCGCAGCGCCTCGAGCCGGGCCGCGAGCGCCGGGGCCGTGCCGGGCGGCAGCGCGCCGGGGATCACCCCCACCACACGGGCGCGGGTGAGCGCCAGATGCTCCCACGTCCACGCCTCGTCCATCTGGTAGGCGCGGAACGACTCGATCGAGGTGGCGACCGGCCCCTGCCGCCCCGAGGGGCGCAGCCGCATGTCGACCTCGTAAAGCCGCCCCGCCGCGGTCGGCGCCGAGAGCGCGGTCAGCAGCGCCTGGGTCAGGCGGGCGTAATAGGGCCGGGTGGCGAGCGACCGGGGCCCCTCGCTGCCCTCGGCCCCGGCGGGGTCGTAGATCACGATCAGGTCGAGGTCCGAGGCCGCGTTGAGCTGGCGCGCCCCGAGCGAGCCCATCCCCAGCACCGCCGCGCCGTGGCCCGGCGCCGGGCCGTGGCGGCGGGCGAACTCGGCCGCGACGACCGGGGCGAGCGAGGCCACGGCCGCATCGGCGATGTCGGCGTAGTGCTGGCCGGCCTCCTCGGCCTCGATCAGCCCGCGCAGGTGGTGGACGCCGACCCGGAACTGCCACTCATGCGCCCAGCGGCGGGCGGCGTCGAGCGCCCGCTCATACCCCCCCTGCGGGGCGGCGAGGGTCTGGTCGAGCAGCACGGCCAGCGCCTCGCGCAGCGCCTCGGCCCCCGGCCAGGGGGCGAAGAAGCTGCCGGCGAGGACCGCGTCCAGCACCTCGGGGTGGCGCGCGAGATGCGCGGCCAGCGCCGGCGAGGTGGCGCAGATGTCGCCCAGCAGGTCGATCAGCGAAGGGTTCGAATCGAACATCGAGAAGATCTGAACCCCGGCCGGCAACCCCTTGAGGAAGCGGTCGAACCTGTCGAGCGCCTCGCCCGGGTGGCCGGCCCGGAACAGCGCGGTCAGGATGCGCGGCTCGATGCGCGAGAAGATCTGCTGGGCGCGGGCCGAGCGCAGCGCCGGGTAGGATCGCCACCCCTCGACTACCTCGGAATGCGGGCCGGTCAGCTCGGGGCGCGGCTCGGACGCAGTGCCGCTGCCGGGGGTGAAGAAATCGCCGGTGAGGGTCTCGACCCGCGCCAGCCGCACCTCGAGCCGGTCGGACCAGGCGTCGAGGTCGGTCTCGGCGTCGAGATGGACGACCGGGGCCAGCCCCTCGCGGGTCGCGGGCAGGGTGTGGGTCTGGGCGTCGTTCACCATCTGGATGCGGTGCTCGATCCGCCGGTGCCGGGCGTAGTGGTCGGTCAGCTCGGCCGCGACCTCGGCCGGGATCCAGCCCTTGGCGGCCAGCGCCGCCAGCGCGTCCACGGTCCGGCGCGGGCGCAGGTCGGGGTCGCGGCCGCCGGCGATGAGCTGGCGGGTCTGGGCGAAGAACTCGATCTCGCGGATGCCGCCGCGGCCGAGCTTCATGTTCTGGCCCAAGGCCCGGATCTCGCCGTGCAGGCCCTTGTGGTCGCGGATGCGGCGGCGCATCTCGTGGGTGTCCTCGACGGTGGCGAAGTCGAGGTGACGACGCCAGACGAAGGGCCTGAGCGCGGTCAGGAACCGCTCGCCCGCGGCGAGGTCGCCGGCGCAGGGGCGGGCCTTGATGTAGGCCGCGCGTTCCCAGCTTCGCCCCTCGGCCTCGTAGTAGCTGAGCGCCGCCGAGGCCGAGATGCAGACCGGGGTCACCGAGGCGTCGGGCCGCAGTCGCAGGTCGGTGCGGAAGACATAACCATGCGCGGTCGGGTCCGAGAGCGTCGCCGCCGCCTTGCGGGTGGCGCGGATGAGGCTGGCGCGGACCTCGTGCTGGTCCTCGGGCGCATAGGCGGCGTCGTCGTAAAGCACGATCAGGTCGATGTCGGACGAATAGTTCAGCTCGCGCGCGCCCATCTTGCCCATCGCCAGCGCGAAGATGCCGCCCGCGACCGGCACCGCGCCGTCGCGGGGCTTCGGCAGCTTGCCGCGCCGGGCCTCGTCGGCGACATGGGCGGCGAGCGCGAGGTCGGTCGCCCGGTCGGCGAGGTCGGTCAGCGCCCCGGTCACCGCGTCGAGATCCCAGACCCCGCCGAGATCGGCGAGCGCCGCGAACAGCGCGACCCGCCGCTTGGCCTGCCTGAGCGCCGGGCCGAGGTCGGCGGCGCTCAACGCCTCCATCCCCGCCGTCTCGGCTGTCACCAGCGCCGCCGGGGCGGGGTCGGCGCCGAGAGTCGCGGCGAGCCACGCGGCCTCGCGCTCGATCAGGCCCGAGAGATAGGGCGAGGCCCCCGCCGCGCCGGTCACCAGCGCGCCGAGCGGCGGGGCGAGGCCGGGCAGCAGCGCCGCGGCCCTTGCGCCGCGGGCGGGGTCGGTCGGATGGGGCGTGCGGGTGATGCGGGCGGCGAAATCCATGCGCGCGACCCTAAGCGCCCGCGGCCTGCCGTCAACGGGATGAAAGCGGCGCAGGCGGGCGCCCGAGGGGGCATTCCAGCGCGACGTCCCGGGGCGCGTCCGCGGTCGCTGCGCAATTCCCCGCTTGGCCTGCGATATTTCTGTTGCTAGGGTTCGCCAAGACGCCGATCGCAGGGCCCAGTATTGCCTCGCGCCCTACCCGCTCCGACAGCCCGAACCCGACGCCGCATGAACTGCCAGAACGTCGCCCCGCATGGTCCGTCGCCGGTTCCGGCCACCTGTCAGCCGGTGCGCTGATGCGTCACAGCCTGCCCTCGGCGCCGCAGTTCTACGTCACCGCCCCGCAACCCTGCCCCTATCTGCATGGCCGGGCCGAGCGGAAGCTGTTCACTGCCCTGACCGGCGACCGCGCGCGCGAGCTGAACAACGCGCTGTCGCGGCAGGGCTTCCGCCGCTCGCAGAACGTGGTCTATCGGCCGAGCTGCGAAAGCTGCGTGGCCTGCATGTCGGCGCGCATCCGGGTGCGCGACTTCACCCCCTCGCGCAGCCAGCGCCGGGTGCTGCGGCGCAATGCCACGCTGCGGCGCGCCGCCACCAGCGCCTGGGCCACCGACGAGCAGTTCGAGCTGTTCCGCCGCTATCTCGACCACCGCCATGCCGACGGCGGCATGGCCGACATGGACATCTTCGAGTTCGCCGCGATGATCGAGGAAACCCCGGTCCGCACCCGCGTCTTCGAGTATCGCGCCCCGCCCCCGCCGGGTGCGGCGCCGCGCGACGGCGACCTCGCGGCGGTGTGCCTGACCGACGTGCTCGATGACGGGCTGAGCCTCGTCTACAGCTTCTACGACCCGGCGCGCTCGTCCGACAGCCTCGGCGCGTGGATGATCCTCGACCATGTGGCGATGGCGCGCGAAGCGGGGCTGCCCTACGTCTACCTCGGCTACTGGGTGCCGGGCAGCCGCAAGATGGCCTACAAGGCCGGGTTCGACGCGCTCGAGATCTACAAGGGCGGGGTCTGGCAGGACATCGGCCACCCCGGCGACCATGAGGGCGAGACGCACCCGCTGGCCATCGACCCGATCGTCGAGCAGGTCGCGCGCATCCACCTGCCGAGCGACTGACGCGGCCCCCCTCTTCTTTCTTGCCGAAATATCCTCCCGGGGTCCGGGGGTGGAAAACCCCCGGTCCGCCCGTGCCACCCGCGCGCTGCGTGAAAATGGCGCGCTGCGAAATAATATTGCGCGGCGACCGGGTGCGCGCGTCATTTTCCGCGCCGAGTCGCATTGACCCTCCCTGTCCGCGCCTCTAGTTTGCGGCGGCGCAGCAGGGGCCTTGCCGCTCTGCCGCAAATCCCTTGGTTGGAGTGCAGGATATGTCCCGAAGCATGACGGGTGCGAGAATGGTGGTCGAGGCGCTGAGGGATCAGGGCGTCGATACCGTATTCGGCTATCCCGGCGGCGCGGTCCTGCCGATCTACGACGAGATCTTCCAGCAGAACGACATCCAGCACATCCTCGTGCGCCACGAACAGGGCGCCGTGCACATGGCCGAGGGCTACGCCCGCTCGACCGGCAAGCCGGGGGTGGTGCTGGTGACCTCGGGTCCGGGCGCGACCAACGCCGTCACCGGCCTGACCGATGCGCTGCTCGATTCCATCCCGCTGGTGGTGCTGTCGGGCCAGGTGCCGACCTTCATGATCGGCACCGACGGGTTCCAGGAGGCCGACACCGTCGGCATCACCCGCCCCTGCACCAAGCACAACTGGCTGGTGAAAGAGACCGACGCGCTGGCCGAGACGATCCACAAGGCCTTCCACGTCGCCACCTCGGGCCGCCCCGGCCCGGTGCTGGTCGACATCCCCAAGGACGTGCAGTTCGCCGAAGGCCGCTACGTCGGGCCGAAGCAGGTCGAGGTGCCGCGCTACGCCCCGCCGCGCAAGGGCGACACCGCCGCGATCACCCGGCTGGTCGAGCTGATCGAGCGCGCCGAGCGCCCGGTCTTCTACACCGGCGGCGGCGTCATCAACTCGGGCGCGGCGGCGAGCCAGCTTCTGACCGAGCTGGTGGACGCGACCGGCTTCCCCTGCACCTCGACGCTGATGGGGCTGGGCGCCTATCCGGCCTCGGGCAAGTCGTGGCTCGGGATGCTCGGGATGCACGGGCTTTACGAGGCCAACATGGCCATGCACGACTGCGACCTGATGATCTGCGTCGGCGCCCGCTTCGACGACCGCATCACCGGCCGGGTGGCGGATTTCAGCCCCGGCTCGGTCAAGGCGCAGATCGACATCGACCCCTCGTCGATCAACAAGGTGATCCGCGTGGACGTGCCGATCGTCGGCGACGTGGGCCACGTGCTCGAGGATCTGTTGAAGATCTGGAAGTCGCGCGGCCGCAAGACCAACCCCGCCGTCCAGCAGTGGTGGGCGCAGATCGAGCAGTGGCGGGCGAAGAACTGCCTCGGCTACCGGCCCTCGGACAGCGTCATCAAGCCGCAGCACGCGATGGAGCGGCTGGAGGCGCTGACCGCCGGACACGACCGCTACATCACCACCGAGGTCGGCCAGCACCAGATGTGGGCCGCGCAATACCTGCATTTCGAGGGGCCGAACCGCTGGATGACCTCGGGCGGACTGGGGACGATGGGCTACGGCCTGCCGGCCTCGATCGGGGTGCAGGTCGCGCACCCCGAGGCGCTGGTCATCAACGTGGCGGGCGACGCCTCGTGGCTGATGAACATGCAGGAGATGGGGACCGCGGTGCAGTTCCGCGCCCCCGTCAAGCAGTTCATCCTGAACAACGAGCGGCTGGGCATGGTGCGCCAGTGGCAGCAGCTTCTGCATGGCGAGCGCTACAGCCAGTCGTGGTCGGAAAGCCTGCCCGATTTCGTCAAGCTGGCCGAGGCCTTCGGCTGCAAGGGCCGGCAGGTCAGCGACCCGGCGGAACTCGACGACGCGATCCGCGAGATGATCGCCTATGACGGGCCGTTCATCCTCGACGTGCTGGTCGAAAAGCACGAGAACTGCTTCCCGATGATCCCGTCGGGCAAGCCGCACAACGAGATGCTGCTGGGCGACATGGAGGCGGCCGAGGACATCGGCACCGCCATCCAGTCCGACGGCGCGGTTCTGGTCTGAGGGGGCGATCATGTCGGCATTGAAGATCGAGCGCGGCGCATCCAGCCATTCTGCCTATGACCTGCGCGACTATCACGCGGCGGGCGAGGAGCGGCACACGCTCGCGGTGGTGGTGGACAACGAAAGCGGCGTCCTCGCCCGCGTCATCGGGCTCTTCTCGGGGCGCGGCTACAACATCGACAGCCTGACCGTGGCCGAGGTGGACCACACCGGCCACCGCTCGCGGATCACGCTGGTCACCCGCGGCACCCCCGCGGTGATCGAGCAGATCAAGGCACAGCTCGGCCGGATCATCCCGGTTCACGAGGTCCACGACCTGACCGTCGAGGGCGCCTCGGTCGAGCGCGAGCTGGGGCTCTTCAAGGTCGCGGGCACCGGCGAGAAGCGGGTCGAGGCACTCAGGATCGGCGACATCTTCCGCGCCAACGTGGTCGATTCGACGCTCGAGAGCTTCGTCTTCGAGATCACCGGCACGTCGGAGAAGCTCGACGCCTTTGCCGAGCTGATGCGCCCGCTCGGACTGGCCGAGGTCGCCCGCACCGGCATCGCGGCGCTGGCGCGCGGGCGCTAAGTCACACCGACAGGCTGCTTTCCGGCCCTCCGGGCCGGTCGAGCAGTGCGGTCAGCCGACCGCGGCGAGCATGGGACGCCCCCTCGCGGGACGGGTCCGGGCCGTGAGACGTTCGGCGAGCCGCGTTTCTCCGCCCAGCATCCGCAGCGTCAGGATGCGGCGCAATTCGCCGTCGCAGGCCGTCGTGACCTCGACCGTTGCGCCCTGGTGGGGCCAGGGACCCGCGAGATCAAGCGCCGCCGGACCGGCCAGATAGGCCAGCGCCCCGTGGTCCTCGCACCACACTACGGCCTGTCGACGACACGCCGAGCTCCACAGCACGATACCGAACAAAGCCTTATCCTTTCGCTGACGCGAGAAAATCTCTGAAATCCAATCTGGACGCGAAAACCGACAAACCGGTCGCAGAAAAAGCTGACGTCCCGGGACAGGGTGACCTTACGTCAACCCGTCACGACTAGAGGAACGGTTCCATCACGGTTCTGTCAACAATGATCTGCGCGACTTACCGCCACGCGGTAGAAATTGTCGCAGAATGTGGTCACGCGGGCATCCACGCGGCGAAATTGACTGCCGCGAGGGCCACGGGGTTGCACAAAAATGAAGCGCCATGGGCCGCCGAACGGCGGGCCCGGAGCAGCCGACGGCGATCAACCGCTCAGCGCGCCGCGCCCGAGGCGACGTCCGCCACCGCCTGCGCGACCCGCGCCTGGCGCTGCGCCCGCGAGGGGTGCGAGCCGAGGATCTTGTCGCCGGGATCGGGGATCCGGGCGAAGAACTGCGCCCCGCGGACCGGGTCATAGCCCGCATTCAAGGCCACGATGGCGCCGAGATAGTCGGCCTCGAGCTCCCACTCCTTAGAGTAGTAGCGGGCGCCGAACTGCGCCCCCATCTGCTGGGCGGCGCGGATCGAGGCCGGGTCGGCGCCCGAGGCGGCGGCGATGCCCGACAGGATCACCGCGCCCGCCGTGGCGGCGCCGCTTTTCTGGTCGATGTGGTTGAGGATGTGGTGCGACGCCTCGTGGCCCACCACGAACGCCAGCTCGTCGGTGTTCCTTGTCGCGGCGATCAGCGACAGGGTGAAGCCGATCACCGGGCGGCCGTTGCGGTCGAGGGTCTGGAAGGCATTCGGCTCCATCCCCGGACGGTCGTCCACGACGAACTGGAAGTCGCAGTTGATCGGCGCCCGGCGGCGCTGGACGCACTCGCGCTCGACCGCGGGCTCCATCGCGCGGATGACGCTGACGAAGGCCATGGCCGCGCCGCGCGCGGTGGGCGGCGTGTCGGTGCGGGCCGGCGCGGGGGCGGTGACGGGGGTGGGGGCCGGGGTCGGGGCCGGGCCGGGCGGCAGC